>NZ_DBEZHV010000012.1:0-71378 GCF_048189965.1 Olsenella phocaeensis
GTGGAATGGCCGTCGCTCAACGGATAAAAGGTACTCCGGGGATAACAGGCTGATCTTCCCCAAGAGTCCACATCGACGGGAAGGTTTGGCACCTCGATGTCGGCTCATCGCATCCTGGGGCTGGAGCAGGTCCCAAGGGTATGGCCGTTCGCCATTTAAAGCGGTACGCGAGCTGGGTTCAGAACGTCGTGAGACAGTTCGGTCCCTATCCTCCGTGGGCGTAGGAGAACTGAGGGAGGCTGCCCCTAGTACGAGAGGACCGGGGTGGACGGACCTCCGGTGAACGGGTTGTCAACCAATGGCACTGCCCGGTAGCTGAGTCCGGTCTGGATAACCGCTGAAAGCATCTAAGCGGGAAGCCAGTCCCGAGATGAGTTCTCCTTTCGGTAAGGCCCCTCGTAGACCACGAGGTTGATAGGCCGCAGCTGCAAGCGCCGCGAGGCGCTCAGGCGAGCGGTACTAATCGGCCGAGCTCTTCTTTTCCCACATGGGCCGGATCGGTGCGGACTTCATGGTGAGGGAGGCGTCTTGGCGCGCTGTGCGGCCCCCAGGGCACGGCTCGGCCGTCCCGGGGATCGAACGCCCGACGCTGGTCGGCGGCCATGGCAGGGGAGGCACACCCGGTCCCATTCCGAACCCGGAAGTTAAGCCCCCGAGCGCCGATGGTACTGCGGGGCAAGCCCGTGGGAGAGCAGGACGCCGCCGACCAGCGACGGGCATTCGACAGGAGGGGGAGGTCCCGGGGGGCCTCCCCCTCCTCGCGTTTCCGGGGCCCCGGCCCGCGCGGGGAGGCAGTGTTTTGCGACTCTGGCACCTTTATCAACCATTTTTTTGGCATATCTGCCGTTCGCCTAATTATGCTAAACGTCGCGTAGGTTTCATGCTTAATAGCTTGAATGTTTAAAATAATTTGAAATTGCATTATGCATCTTAAATAAATCAATCATAAACCTACCGTTTGCCATGCGACACGCACTCTGCCTTTTATTTTTCCTGCTAATAAGCCATATATAGAAGGTGTGCAAAATTCGCTGTACCGTGTTCCTAGGGAGTGAGTTCGTGGTGAATGACAAGATGCTGCCAGCCAGTTCTTCTCAGGATGCGATTTGGGATTCCTTTCTGCGTAAGGACTTACTGCGCTCATGCAGACGACGCAGTGACGACGAGGCTCGTTGCGTCGTGTTTTGTTCTGAGTGCGGAATGGGAAAGACGAGACTTCTCAAGTCAATTCTGTCCATTGAGACCCGCGCGGGCTCTTGCGTCAAATACTCGCTTTTCGTGCCAGAGGACGCCAGTTCGGCGCCGGGGAGAATCGTTCGCATTGCCCGCGAGGTCGTTGCCTCCCGCAGGGCCGGCAAACGAGTGGCCGTGCTCCTTGAGGGCGTGCCTCCCGGAGACGAGTCGGACGTGGGTCGCGAGCTCCGTGCCATACGCAAGATGCTAGGTGCCGGAGCGCTGGTGGCGATGACCATCAGTCCTGATTCGGCGGTCTTGTTCGAGAGCTTGGATGACGCCATCAGGTTCACTGGCCAGGATCTTTGCATCCGCGACTTTAGCGAATTCCCCGACGAGGACCAGGCGTTGCACCTGTCGCATGGCGTGCCCTCCCTTTGTGCCGCCCTTGTGTCTGGAGGTCTGCTGGAGGGGCGATTCTCATCCGTTAGATATCTTGACGCGCTCAAGCGCCTGATCATCTCGCACTTACGATCGAGCCTGTCCGACGAGGATCTTATGCTTCGTCTTGCGATGATCCTCCTTGGTAGAGGCAGCTTTGACGACCTTGGTGAACTGGGGCTGCGACCTGATGGCGAGACCCTCCTTTGGATGCATGAGTGCGCTCCTGCGCTGGGAATCGACTTTGTGGCCGACGGATTCTCTGTTGTTGGAGCGGATGACCAGGAGATTTTCCCTGGGCTTGCTTCCGTGCTAGGGGAGTATGGAGCCATTGCGTCCGAACTCTGTAAGAGCTGTGCGGAATTGCTTGCGCGCAGAGGTGAATACGTGCGCTCCGCCATGCTCGCTCGGCTCTGCGTGGACGAGGATGCCCTTGCCCTGGCGGCGTCGTATGGAGTGGGGTATATCCTGTCGGGCCGCTTGGCCGAATGCGAGGGCCTTCAAAATGCCGGCACTCCCATAGGGCAGGACCTTTGCATGCCCGCAGTGGTGACTCGTCAGGCAATGCTGGAGCTATCGGGCACCACGTCGGAGTATGCGCGGGGAAGACTCGCGATGGGCTACGCGCGTACCGAGCTGGCGCAGGGGTATGGTCCCGCGACAAGGTACGTGAGCTTGCTGGGAAACGTTAGGGACGTGCTCTCTGGCAGGGTGTCACGCCCTCTCTGTGCGAAAAGCGCGGACGATGACGAGTGGTCACGTCTCCTGCGCCTCCATGCGACGGTGCTCGGACTTTGCGCAGGAGGAGAGCTGACCTCTGCATTCGCGCTGCTGCTCGACGAGCCAAGGAGAAGAAGCCCGAAGGATTTGCCGTCCGCCCTGGCGTGCCTCGACTTCTCATTTCTAAGATGTCTCATGGGCGAGGCTGCCACCGCAGAGGAGGAAGGGGAGCTCGTTGGGGCCCGGGAAGTCATCGAGCGCTGCTCGCCTAAGAGGCTGTCGATCTATCGCAAGGCGCTGGAGTCCTCCGCCAGCATCCTCATGGGCAGAAGGGAGTCCATAGAGGGGCTCGAGCTCGCCATCGCCCGGGCTGGAGAGTACGGGGACCTGCTCGTTGAGGCAGCGTTGCTCGTCTCTGGCGCCGTGGGAGACCTGGGGGCCGACTCTTGCTCGAGGGCGCACGTGCGTGCCACGCGCGCAATCGAGCTTGCTGATGCCGCGAATTCGAAATACCTCGCCTCGGCAGCCCGGTTGGTTCTGCTCGCCGCGCGCATAGCGATGGGCGAAAAGCCGCCAGTCCAGCGAAAGATCGTGGACCTGACGCCGCTTGACCAGCTTGGGGTGATGCTGGTGAAGGCGAGTCATGGCGAGCGCGTGCGCGTCGGGAGCATGCGCGGCCTCTCGTCAAAGAGCTTCCCGCGCGAGCTGTTGTGGGCGTTAGGCTTGGTCGCGACGCGCTGTGGCCCTGCTTCCGCGGCCCTGCGCCTGAGCCTTCCCGACAGCTGGAGTCGCGCACTCGAGGCCATTCCAACCCCTCCCGTTTGCATGGACGAGCGATGCGGGGGCGATAATCTAGAAGGGGAGATTGCCCTCGACGCCGCGGGGTTCTATCGACCTCCCGCGCGCAGGGCGAGCGTGAGGCTGCTGGGCGGGCTCAACGTGAGCGTGGACGGGATTGCCGTGCCCATCTCCCGGCTGGGCAGGAGGCATGCGGGTGAGCTCCTCTGTCTCCTCGCCATGGCAAGGGGCCATAGGCTTCGAAAGCACGAGGCCCTCGAGGCGATTTGGGGAGACCGGGATTACGTTCGTGGCATGCAAAAGCTCTACGAGTGCGTGTCTACGCTCAGGTCGATCCTGGGCGGTCGGCACGATGGGATGGACCCTCTCGTCAGCAATAGGACGAACGGGAGCCTGGAGCTCAACGAGGAGCTCGTCTCGGTTGACATAGACGAGTTGAGGGCGGAGCTCGACGGCGTATTCGAACAGGAGGGCAGCGATCGCTTCCTCCTGGCCCACGCGGCGCGGGCGCGCAGGCTCTACGGGGGCGGGGCGGTCATCGGGGCGGTGCCTGACGTCACCGGGGCATACGGGCGGCAGGCCAGAAAGCTGCGGAGGACGTATAGCGACGCCATGGTGAGCGCCGCCTCCGCGGCGCTCAGGGAGGGGAGGCCCTACATGTCCTCCCTCTTTGCCAGGTCGGCAATCCAGGAGGGCGGGCGCAGCGAGGACGCCACGGAGGCCCTTGTCAAGGCGCTGGCGATGATGGGTCGCTTCGAGGAGATTCGGGAGATGTGGGACGAGTACGCCCGCTCTGGCCGCAGGGGAGGGGCAGCGGCCGAAGCCGCATCGACGTTTGACAGGATCTTCCGCGAGGCGCTCGAATCGCGGGGCGACGACGAGATGGAAGGGGACCGCCAGCCTGACAAATGAGAGTTGCGACGCCTTGCGGTTGTACTGTCAGTGCGGTGCCGTTTTGGTGAGAGGACGCAACGGGCACGGGCGTGACGGATGCTATTGATAAAGTTAAAGAGCTGAAGACTCTTCCTTGGAACTAAGGTTCCACGCACGAAAAGGAGCGCCATGCCCAACCTTTTCTCGCGCCTCCTTTCCCGAGGCGCCGACAAGCAGCTCAGGGAATTCGAGAAGATCGCCCGAGAGGTCAATGACAGGGAGGCAGAAGTCTCCGCGTTGTCAGACGAGGAGCTTGCAGGTCAGACCGTGCTCTTCAGGGAGCGTTACGCCAACGGCGAGAGCTTGGACGACCTGCTACCCGAGGCCTTTGCCACGGTGAGAGAGGCCTCCGGGCGAACCCTGGGGCTTCGCCACTTCGATGTCCAGGTCATCGGCGGCATCGCCCTGCATCGCGGGATGATCGCCGAGATGAAGACAGGCGAGGGCAAGACGCTCGTTTCAACATTGGCGGGCTATCTCAACGCAATCTCGGGCGAGGGCGTCCACGTTGTCACGGTCAACGACTACCTTGCCAAGCGCGACAGCGAGTGGATGGGGCAGATCTATCGCTTCCTGGGCATGAAGGTCGGCCTGCTACAGAACGGCATGAAGCTCGACCTGAAGAAGCCTGCCTACGAGGCGGACGTGACTTATGGCACCAACTCGGAGTTTGGCTTCGACTACCTGCGCGACAACATGGTCACCCGCCCCGGCATGCGCGTGCAGCGGGGACACCACTTCGCCATCGTCGACGAGGTCGACTCCATCCTGATTGACGAGGCGCGCACGCCGCTCATCATCTCTGGTGCCGGAACGAAGTCGGCCAGCACCTACAAGGACTTCGCGCGCGCCGTGCGAGGGCTCGTCCAGGACGTCGACTTCGAGATGGACGAGGCGAAGCACACCATCGCGACCACCGAAGGCGGACTCAGGAAGGTCGAGGCCGCCCTGGGCGTGGACGACATCTATGGCGACATGAGCGGCCAGCTGGTAAACCACCTGCAGCAGGCGCTCAAGGCGCAGTACATGTTCCATCGCGACCAGCAGTACGTCGTGGTCGATGGCGAGGTCAAGATCGTCGACGAGTTCACCGGCCGCATCATGGAGGGCAGGCGCTACTCGGAGGGCCTGCACCAGGCGATTGAGGCGAAGGAGGGGGTGCTGATCCGCGAGGAGAACCAGACCCTCGCGACCATCACCCTGCAGAACTACTTCCGTCTCTATGACAAGCTCTCGGGCATGACGGGCACCGCCATGACGGAGGATGCGGAGTTCCGCGAGATCTACAAGCTGCCGGTCCAGGCCATACCGCCCAACAAGCCCGTCATTCGCGTGGATGGCAACGACCTTGTCTACCAGACCATCGACGCCAAGTTCAGGGCGGTTGCCGAGGACGTGGCACAACGCCATGCAAAGGGCCAGCCCTGCCTGGTCGGCACGGTTTCCATCGAGAGCTCCGAGCGTCTATCCCGCATCTTGGACAAGCGCGGCATCAGACACGAGGTGCTCAACGCCAAGTATCACGAGCGCGAGGCGCAGATCGTGGCCCAGGCTGGCCGAGAGGGAGCCGTGACCATCGCCACGAACATGGCCGGACGAGGAACGGACATCCTCCTGGGAGGCAATCCCACCGCACTCGCCGAGGACCTCCTCGCCCAAGAGGGCGTGCCCGATGAGGAGGTCACCGAGGAGCGGCGTGCCGACGCCCTCGAGCGCGCGAGGAAGATCTGCGCCACCGAGCGCGAGCATGTCGTCGCGGCCGGCGGACTCTGCGTCATCGGCACCGAGCGGCACGAGAGCCGGCGCATCGACAACCAGCTGCGAGGACGTTCGGGCCGTCAGGGAGATCCCGGCGAGACCGTGTTCTACCTCTCGCTTGACGATGACCTCATGCGCCTCTTCGGCGGTGACCGCATGGACCACGTCGCGGCTCTGATGGCCAAGTATGACATGCCTGCCGACATGCCCATCGAGTCGAAGATGGTCACCAAGGCGGTCGAGAGCGCGCAGCGCAAGGTCGAGGAGATCAACTTCTCGATGCGTAAGAACGTCCTCGACTACGACGACGTCATGAACAAGCAGCGCCAGGTCATCTATGAGGAGAGGAACAAGATCCTCGACGGCAAGGACCTCGTGGGCCATATCGCCGAGGTACTGCGGGACACCGTGGAGCACAACGTCGACCTGTACTGCTCGGAGGACATCAACGCCAGCGACTGGGACTTCGAGGGGCTTCTCAAGTGGGTTGCGGGGCTTACGGGGAGGAGTGACCTTCCCGAGCTCGACGAGGACATGGAGCGGGCGGACGTCCTCGAGGCCGTGTGCGACTACGTCTCGGGATGCTATGCCCAGAAGTCCGAGCGCCTGTCGGACGCCATCATGCAGGAGCTCTCCGCCCAGGTGATGCTGCGCGTCATCGACACGCGCTGGATGGCCTACCTGCAGGAGATGGACTACCTCAAGACCGGTATCGGCCTGCGTGGCTTTGGCCAGCGAGACCCTCTGGTGGAGTACAAGACCGAGGCCTACGCTGCCTTCACCGAGCTCGTGAACACCATGTACGAGGACTTCCTGCGCACCATCCTGCGCATCGAGCTCGCGCATGCGCCCGAGCCCCGCGAGGACGACGGCCTTCGTGGGGCAAGCTTCTCGGGTCCCGCCGAGGTCGACGGCGACCGCAGCGGCAGCGTCGTCGCCCGTGCCTCCGACGGCAGGCATGGTGCGACTCCGGCGGCTACAAAGCCCGGCACCTACCGCAAGGAGGATGACCCCGACCCTTACGTGGGCGTGGGCCGTAACGACCCCTGCCCCTGCGGCAGCGGCAAGAAGTTCAAGAACTGCCATGGTAGGAACCGCTAGATGGCGGACCTTACGCGTGCCGACATAGAAGGGCTCTCCGCCAGGCTTGACGAGGTGGAAGGCTACCTCCACCTCGATCAGAAGCGGGCCGAGGCCGACGAGCTCCAGAAGAGGAGCGCGGAGCCCGGGTTCTGGGACGACGCGGATGGGGCGGGCGGCACCATGACGCGCCTCACGCGGCTGCGTGACGACATCGACCGCATGGCAGGCGCCCGCGAGCGCCTCGACGACGTGCTCGCCGCCTTCGAGCTGGGCGAGGAGACCGGCGAGGACGAGCTGTTCGAGGAGGCCGCGAGCCTCAGGGACTCCCTCGAGGCCGACCTGTCCGAGCTCGAGCTCTCGAGCTGGTTCACTGACGAGCTCGACCATGGCGACGCCATCGTCACGGTGACACCTGGCCAGGGCGGACTCGAGGCCCAGGACTGGTGCGGGATGCTCTTCCGCATGTACCTCGCGTACTGCGGTCGCAGGGGATGGAAGGTCACGCTCAACGACGTCAGCGACGCGGAGGTCATCGGCCTCGACCGCGCGACCTTCACGGTCTCCGGAACCAATGCCTATGGGATGCTTCGCGCCGAGCAGGGCGTCCATCGCCTCGTGCGCATCTCTCCCACTGACGTCAAGAAGCGCCGTCAGACCACCTTTGCCGGCGTCGAGGTGCTCCCCGTCCTGCCCGAGGACGTCCAGGTTGACATAGACCCCAACGACCTGCGCATTGACGTCTACCACGCTTCTGGGCACGGCGGCCAGGGCGTGAACACGACCGACTCCGCGGTGCGCATCACGCACCTTCCCACCGGTACCGTGGTGACCTGCCAGAACGAGCGCAGCCAGCTCCAGAACAAGGCCTTCGCCATGAACATCCTGCGCAGCCGTCTCTACGAGCTGGAGAAGGCGAAGCGGGATGCGGAGCTGGAGGAGCTGAGGGGCCCCAAGCGAGAGATCGGCTTCGGCAACCAGATCAGGAGCTACGTCCTGTATCCCTATCAGCTGGTCAAGGACCTGCGTACGGGGGTCGAGACGGGCAACGTGGACTCCGTCCTCTCGGACGGGGACCTGGACAAGTTCGTCGTGGGCTACCACCGCTGGTCCGTCGGCGGGGGAGAGGGGCGATGAGCGCGCTGCCGCCCTGGAGGTCCGTCTTCCGGAAGTCCTGGCTGATAGTGCTGGGCTCCCTCGTCTATGCCGTCGGCATCGACTGCTTCGAGGTCCCCAACGGCCTCGCCGCAGGTGGGCTCACGGGCCTCGCCACCATCACCTCGGCCCTCGCCGCCAAGGCCGGCTTCCATCTGCCCGTGGGCATCCAGACCATCGTGATGAACGCGCTGCTCCTTGGATATGTCTACCTCACCACGAAGGACAAGGGCTACGTGGCACAGAGCGTCGCCGGAATGCTGGTCTCGGGCTTCTTCACCGACCTCCTGGCGCCGCTGCTGCCCGTGCTCGCGGAGGGGGAGCTCCTGCTTTCGGCAATCTGGGGCGGAGTTCTCGTGGGCGTCGGCGTGGGGATCGTGTTCCTCTCGGGGGGCAACACGGGTGGAACGGACATCATCGCCCAGCTCATCGCCAGGAGGACGGGCATGCCCCTGGGCACGCTCATAGTGATCGTGGACGGTGCCATCGTGCTCGCGTCGGCCCCCGTATTCTCCATCAGGAACGCGCTCTATGCGGGCGTGGCCATGTACATTGGCGGCAGGTTGGTAGACGTGGTGGTGGACGGCCCCAACATGGCCCGCGTCGCGTACATCATCTCTGACCTGCACGGGAAGATTGCGAACGAGATCCTCTACTCCATGGGTCGCGGCTGCACCGAGCTGCAGGCACGTGGCGTGTGGAGCGGCAACGACCGCCCCGTCCTCATGTGCGTGCTTGGCCGTACCGAGACCATGCGGCTGAAGGAGATCGTCGCCTCCATCGATCCCGAGGCGATCGTCTTCGTCTCCGAGGTGCACGAGGCCTTTGGCGAGGGGTTTGGGAGCCTCAGGGAGTAGCTGGGCCCTTCACCTCTCGGGCGAGGGGTTGCATGAGGTGTTGGTGATCTGTCACGGCGCGTGATGCGTGCTCCCGCATTCGGTATCATGAATAAGATTGCTTCGGATTCGATGAGGCGGGTGTTCCCATGCTGCTCGACCTGCTCAAGGAGAAGTACGTGAGGTTGGGCGTCAAGGCGTCCGACTGGCGAGAGGCGACGCGTCTCTCACTTGCCCCCCTCCTGGAGTCCGGCGCGGTCACGCAGGAGTATGTGGACGACGTAATCACGGGCGCCGAGCAACATGGTCCCTACTTCGTCGTCACGCCACGGGTCGCGCTGCCGCACGCTCGCCCCGAGTGTGGTGCGCTGGAAGACGCCCTGGGGGTAACGGTCCTGGACGAACCGGTCGAGTTTGGCAGTGCCGACAACGACCCGGTCCGCTACCTGTTCCCCCTGAGCGCCACCAGCGCGAGCGGGCATCTGGACGCGCTGGCGTCGCTCGTGGAGCTGTTGTCAGACGAGGACTTCTTCGCCGTGCTCGACGAGGCGTCTTCTCCAAAGGAAGTTGTGGACGCCGTCCGCAACGCGGAAAGGAGCAACTAATGTCTTCTGCCAAGTATCGTGCCCTGGTCTGCTGCCGTGCCGGCATGGGGTCCTCCGCCATGCTCAAGATCAAGTGCGACCAGGTCATTAACGAGGAGGGCTATTCCATCGCGACCGAGGCCGGCAACCTCGATGCCATCCAGGACTTCGACGGGGATCTGGTCATCACCATGAGCGACCTCGCGGAGGAGCTCTTGGCCGACGCCAAGATCGCGCATGTCGCCGGTATTCGCAACATCGTGGACAAGAAGGAGATCAAGGAGCAGCTCGAGGCCTTCCTCGAGGCCGTCGAGGCGTAACTTCACCGTTGGCCAACCTTGTTGTGGACGCAGGGTCCCGGTCGCATTGCTTGCGATCGGGACCCTGCCCTATGTTGAGGGGTCAAGAGGAGTGCGACGAGGAGTGGCGCCTAGTCGTTCTGCACCTCGACGCGCATCATGGTGCCAACGCCGGCATCCAGGAGGGACTCCAACAGCGAAGGATTGGCGGACGCGTCCGTCACAAGAGTGTCGACCTGCGAGGGGCTGCCGTAGCAGAAGCTCGAGTTGGCCCCTAGCTTGCCGCTGTCCGCCACGATGATGTGTCGCTCCGACCTCTCGAGCATGAGGGCGTTGATGCTGGTCTCATGGGAAACCAAGGTCGTCAGGCCCTCCTCGGCGGAGAGGCCCGAACAGCCAAGAATCGCCTTTGCCGCGCTCACCTTCGAGATGCTGTCGAGGGCAAACTCACCCGCCATCGACCATTTGGGGAGGCGAATCTCCCCGCCGGTGAGGATGACGGAGATGGACGAGGACGGCCGTGCCTGCAGGGCTTTGCCATTGTTCGTGACGATGGTGACGTTCTCGGCCCTGATGTGCTCGAGCACTGCCAGCGCGGTGGAGCTGGTGTTCACAAAGACCGTGTCGCCATCCTCCACAAGCTGGGCTGCCGCCCGAGCAATGCTGCGCTTCGCCATGACCATGCGCGAGCTGATGGGGCTTCCCAAGGGGTCTGCGATCTCTGCGATGCCATAGCTACGGTGCACGACACCCTGGCCTTCGAGTTCGTCGAGATCGCGCCTGATGGTGAGAGGCGAGACGCCAAAGCGCACGGCGAGGTCAGCGATGCGGCACCTGCCGGTGACCGTCAGATAGTCGATGATTGCCTTGCGGCGGTGGTCTACCAGGGAGCCACTCCTGCTCATCTTCTCATCTCCTCAGACTGCTTAAAGCGTTCAAATCAATCAAAGTATCCTACAAGCCGAGAAAAAGTGCAGGCTGGACGAGGAAGTCTGCCTGTGATTGGATGCCGTGCAAGGGAAGAGCTTGGTCAATCATCGCGAAATACCAGTTAAACAAGGGTAATTCGAAAGATTTCAAGTTGCCGCTCACACCCAAAAAACAAGCCGCTCGCCATTGCCTTACCCCCGCCCCCAAAGGATGTGTCCCAGCTTCTCAAATAGGTAAATCGCAGCTACATGCTTTGGAGTCCTTATATATGAACGATTAGAACATTTAAACGATAAAAAAGAAAGATAAAATCGTTCAAAACATAAATTCAGGTACGGCAAAATTCAGAAAAGGCATATAATTCTCCTGACAGCAGAGGGGCATGCCATGTCCACCCCTCGTTTGCGCAGCTACGAGTGCTCTGAAGGGGGGTGCAAGAAATGCTACTTCGCCAGCTTTACGAGCTCAAGCGCTACACCCTCGTCGACGGCCCCCTCGAGTGGAGGGACGCCCTTCGTGAGGGCGTGAAGCCCCTGATCGCGGATGGCAGCGTCGAGCCCGAGTACGCGGACTGCCTGATCAAGAACGTCGAGGACCATGGTCCCTACATCGTCCTCCTTCCCGGTCTCGCGATGCCGCACGCCATGGAGGGCGCCGTCGGAACCAACCGCTCCGCCATTGGCTTCATGCGCGTCAAGGAGCCCGTGCACTTCGGCGCGGAGGACGACCCAGACACCACTGCCCAGGCGTTCTTTACGCTCAGCGACGTCGATGCCGAGTCCCACCTGCAGAACATGCAGCATCTCGCCGTGATCATGTCGAACGAAGAGGTGGTCGAGAGGCTCAAGAACATCCAGAGCCCCGAGGAGCTTCTAGAGATCGACGCGCTTGCCGGGGACGAGTAATTCTCCCCACGCCCCAAGGCAACACCGGTTTTTAGTTAGGAGAGGAAATGGACATATTGATGGCAGCGGTCAACTGGTTCGCCAGCACCATTCTGTCTCAGCCTGCCTGGATCATCGGTCTCATCGTCATCGTGGGCTATGCCCTGCTGGGCAAGAAGTGGTATGAGGTCCTCGCGGGCTTCATCAAGGCCTCCGTCGGCTACATGATCCTCCAGGTTGGCTCCGGCGGCCTCGTGTCGGCGTTCCGCCCCGTCACCGTCGGCCTTGGCCAGCGCTTTGGCCTGCAGGCCATGGTCATCGACCCCTACTTCGGCAACAATGCCGTCGACGCGGGCGTCAAGGCCGCTGCCGAGGGCAACGCCTCCGTCAGCTTCCTGATGGGTGCCAACATCTCACAGTACATGCTGCTCCTTCTCTTCGCGTACATCCTCAACATCACCCTCGTGGCCCTGAAGAAGTACACGAAGATGCGTGCCATCTTCACCACTGGCAACGTCCAGGTGCAGCAGGCGGCGACCGCCCTCTGGCTCATCATGTTCTGCTTCCCGCAGCTCATGAGTGGTCCCGCGCTGGTCGTCATGACGATCCTCCTCGGCCTCTACTGGGCCGTCGGCTCCAACATCACCATCGGCCCGACCCAGGAGCTTACCGAGGGCGCCGGCTTCTCCATCGGCCACCAGCAGATGTTCGGCATCTTCCTGGCCTCCAAGGCTGCCGGCTGGATGGCGAAGCGTGACGATGCTCGTCGTGCCAAGAACCCTGGCAAGGAGTCCGTCTTCGACAAGAAGCTCGAGGACATCGAGCTTCCCGGCTGGCTTTCCATGTTCAACGAGAACATGGTCTCGACCGCCATCCTCATGACGCTCTTCTTCGGCATCATCCTGTGCGTCATTGGGCCCGAGTTCCTGATCAAGCTCTCCGACCCCGCACAGACCGACAAGGCCTTCCTGCTCACCGGTAACGCCGCCCTCAAGCCCGGCAAGGACTTCTTCTTCTACGTCCTCTACAACTGCTTCCAGTTCGCGGTGTACCTGACCATCCTGCAGCTGGGCGTCCGCACCTTCGTTGCCGAGCTCACCGCCTCCTTCCAGGGCATCACCCAGAAGCTCATCAAGGGCTCCGTGCCCGGCGTCGATTGCGCCGTCACCTTTGGCTTCGGCTCCACCAACGCCGTGACCCTGGGCTTCATGGCCGGCGCCGTCGGTCAGTTCATCGCCATCGCGGTGCTGATCCTGGCCAAGAGCCCCGTGCTGGTCATCGCAGGCTTCGTGCCCCTGTTCTTCGACAACGCCACCTTGGGCGTCTATGCCAACAACAAGGGTGGCCTGAAGGCCTGCCTGATCATTCCGTTCATCTGCGGCCTCTGCCAGGTCTTCGGCTCCGCCGCCATCGCCTCCTGGGTCCAGATGTACCAGTTCGGCGGCTACCTGGGCATGTTCGACTGGGCGGTCGTGTGGCCTGCGTTCACGGTCATCATGCACTACCTCAGCTGGGCCGGCGTCGCGGTCGTGGCTCTCATCCTCATCGCCATCCCGCAGCTCCAGTACCACTTCGCCCCCAAGGACGAGAACGGCAAGAGCGCGTACTTCCTCGAGGTCGAGGACTACGACAAGTATGTCGAGCTCCGCGACAAGGCCAAGGGCGAGTCCGTCTCTGCATAAGGCTTCACTCCGGTCCGACGGGCCGAACCGCCGGACCGGAACCTTGCCCCGCGTGCCATCAGGCACGTGGGGCAACATCCAAAGAGTGGGACCAACAGAAAGGAACTTTACGATGGGTGCAAAGATTCTCTGCGCATGTGCGAACGGCTCCGGCACTTCCCTGATGATGCAGCTCACCGTCGAGCGCGTTGCCAACAAGCTCGGCATGGACGTGGCCCAGGTCCATCACTGCGCCCTCGCCGAGGGCACCTCGACCGCCAAGAACTTCGATGTCGTCTGCTTCCCCCGCAACTTCGAGAACATGTTCGATGCCGTGAAGGCCTCTGGCAAGGTCGTCTGCATCCCCCTGAAGAACGTCCTCTCTGACAAGGAGGTCGAGGAGAAGTTCGTCGAGAACGGCCTCGACAAGAAGTTCGCCAAGTAGGACGCCTCGCCCAATCCAAACAGCTGGGAGCTGCACAGTATGAACTACGAAAAGAAGATTCTGGCAACCGACATGCCCAAGTGCTACGCCATCGGCATGTTTGACGCCGACGACTTCGAGGGCTTCGTGGTCGCGACCGAGAAGGACGGTCCCATCCGTCGCTTCGACCTGGACGGCAATGCGCACGAGAACGTGTGCGACGGCCCCGGAGGGGTCATGACCGTCATGCAGACCCCCGGGCGCGGTGACCAGCTCATGGCGACCTACCAGTTCTTCTCGCCCAACTTCGGTGCCGATGACGCCAAGATCGTCAGCTACACCAAGCAGGTTGACGGCAGCTGGAAGCGCTCCGTAATCTGCGACCTGCCCTACGTCCACCGCTTTGGCGTGCTCACGGGTGCCGATGGCCAGAAGTGGCTCTTCGCCTGCACCATCAAGAGCGCCTGTCGTAACGGGGTGAAGGACGACTGGCTCGTTCCTGGCGCCGTGTATGTCGCGAAGCTGCCCGAGCGCCTGGAGGACTACGACGAGGAACACCAGCTTGAGCTGACTTGCCTCGCCGACTACCAGCTGCAGAACCACGGCTTCTACTCCGCCCCTGACGGCTCCTTCGCGCTCGTCGGCACTGCCGCCGGCGTGTTTCGCTACGTTCCGCCCGCGAGCGACGGCGAGGACTGGACGGTCAGGTGCCTCGTCGTTCAGCCCACGAGCGACATGACTCCCATCGACCTGGACGGTGATGGCAAGGACGAGATCGTGACGATCTCGAAGTTCCATGGAGATACGCTCTCCGTGTGGCACGAGACCGACGTCGAGGACAAGTACGAGCTCGTGTGGACTGACCCCCAGAAGCGCGGCTTCCTCCACGCCATCTGGTCGGGTGACCTCTGCGGTAGCAAGTGCGCCGTCATCGGCAACCGCAAGGACGAGCGCGACCTCCTCAGGCTCCACTTCGAGGACGGCGAGTACGAGGTCGAAGTCATCGACCACGACCGCGGGCCCGCGAACTGCTGGGTCTTCAGGGACTCCGAGGGCGTGGACCACATCATCTCCACCAACCGCGAGACGGACGAGGCCGCGCTATACACCGTGCGCGCCTAGCGTCACGCCCAACCATGCCACCCGGCCAATCGCCGGGTGGCATACACACAACAAGGAGGTAAGAATGTCCGCAATCGACGACGTCACTCGCGAGGGTTGGATCATGAGCACCTTCCCCGAGTGGGGGACCTGGCTCAACGAGGACATCGAGAACGCAGTTGTTCCCGAGGGCAACGTCAAGATGTGGTGGCTCGGCTGCACCGGCATGTGGGTCAAGACCCCCGGCAACGCCAACATCACCATTGACCTGTGGACGGGCAACGGCAAGCGCACCCACGGCGACGGCAAGATGAAGGTCGGCCACCAGATGGCCAACATGGCCGGCTGCCGTGCCATGCAGCCCAACCTGCGCAACATCCCCTATGTCTTCGACCCCTTCGGCTTCCACCACGTGGACGCCGTCTTGGCCACCCACTACCACCAGGACCACATGTCCAAGGAGTGGGCCGCGCATGTCATCCAGTCCGGCATGACCACCACGGACGAGAACGGCAACGAGATTCCCGTGCCGTTCATCGGGCCCGAGAAGTCCGCTGACTTCTGGCGCAAGTGGGGCGTCCCCGAGGACCGCATCACCGTCGTCAAGCCCGGCGACAAGATCAAGATCAAGGACCTCGAGATCGTCGTCATGGACTCCTTCGATCGCACCTGCATCACCACGACCGACTCCACTGGCCCCGACCGCGAGGACCTCTGGGGCAAGTGCCCGATGGACATGGACGAGAAGGCCGTCAACTACCTGCTCGTGACCCCCGGTGGCAACATCTACCACAGCGGCGACTCCCACTACTCCATCTACTTCGCCAAGCACGGCAAGGACATCATGAAGGAGTACGGTGGCGTCGACGTGGCCTTTGGGTCCTTTGGCTGCAACCCGCTTGGCATGCAGGACAAGATGGAGGCATCCGACATCCTGCGCATGGCCGAGGCCCTGCAGGCGAAGGTCGTCATTCCCATCCACTGGGACGTCTGGACCAACTTCATGGCCGACCAGCGCGAGATCGAGGTCCTGTACCAGATGCGCAAGGAGCGCCTCAACTACAGCTTCCATCCCTACTACTGGCGGGTCGGCGGTGACTACACGTACCCCCTCGACAAGGACAAGAAGGAGTACATGTACGATCGCGGCTTCCACGACTGCTTCGACCACGAGCCCAACGTGCCGTTCCGCTCGGTCCTGTAGGCATGGCAGCGTAGGCGACAAGCCATGACGTTGGGCCCCGGACGTGCGCGAGCCGCGTCCGGGGCCCTCGTCTTAGGAATGGTCCGGCTGACGTCCGCGGCCCATGGCGCGGCTCGGGAAGCTTCGCGGCTGCAGGTCTCCCCGCGCTAGAATTGAGTCATCCACGAGGGCCGTCGTCGCGACGGCCGGAAGCATGGAACACGACGAGAGGGGTCACTATGATGCTCAAGGAACTGCGCGAGAAGGTCTACGAGGCCAACATGGACCTTCCCAAGTTCGACCTGGTCGTCTTCACCTGGGGCAATGCCTCCGAGCTCGACCGCGAGAGCGGCCTGTTCGTGATCAAGCCCTCCGGCGTCGACTACGACGAGCTCACGCCCGACAAGCTCGTGATGTGCGACCTCGACGGCAAGGTGGTGGAGGGCGAGCTCAACCCCTCCTCCGACACGCCCACCCACGCCTACCTCTACAGGGTCTGGGGAGACAAGATCGGCGGCATCGTCCACACCCACTCCAACTGCGCCGTGGCCTGGGCCCAGGCCGGTCGTTCCATCCCCTGCTACGGCACCACGCAGGCCGACTACTTCTATGGCTCCATCCCCTGCATGAGGGGCCTCACCAAGGAAGAGATCGAGGAGGCCTACGAGCTCAACACCGGCAAGGTCATCGCCGAGGGCTTCGAGGCCCTGGACCCCATCGCCCAGCCTGGCTGCCTCGTGCGCAACCATGGACCCTTCAGCTGGGGCAAGGATGCGGCGCAGGCTGTCTACCACGCCAAGGTGATGGAAGAGACGGCGCTCATGGGCCTGCGCACCGAGACCCTCTGCGGCGTGATGGGCAAGCCGGTCAAGGAGGCAGAGGCCCCGCAGTATCTGCTCGACAAGCACTACATGCGCAAGCACGGCCCCAACGCCTACTACGGCCAGGGGAAGTAGGGCGTCGCGCAAGGGCATGTCATCCGGCCGCGGGGCTGGGCCTCCGTCCCGCGGCGCTACGAAGGGAGCCCCATGGGCAAGAGCTACGAGCTGGGACTGTACGAGAAGGCGACCCCCCAGGACCTGAGCTGGGAGGAGCGTCTCCAGGTGACTGCCGAGGCCGGGTTCGACTACATGGAGATCTCGGTCGACGAGTCCGACGCCCGCCAGGCACGCCTGGACTGGACTGCTGCGGAGAGGGGCGCGGTGGTCGAGGCCATGCGCAACACGGGCGTGCCCCTGGGCTCCATGTGCCTCTCGGGCCACCGCAAGTGGCCCCTCGGGGCAAAGGACCCCAAGAAGCGCGAGTACGCCCTGGTCATGATGGACAAGGCGCTCGACCTCGCCTGCGACCTCGGCCTGCGCATCATCCAGCTGGCCGGTTACGACGCCTACTACGAGGAGGACGCTCACGCCGACTCCGAGAGGTACTTCGCCGAGAACCTGGCCAAGGCAACCGAGATGGCGGCCAGCGCGGGCGTCGTGATGGGCTTCGAGACCATGGAGACTCCCTTCATGGACACGGTCGAGAAGGCCATGTGCTACGTCGACCTCGTGGGCAGCCCCTTCCTGGGCGTCTATCCCGACGCGGGCAACCTGACCAATGCCTCGCTGATCTATGGCAAGTCGGTCGCGGATGACATCGCGACTGGCGCCGGGCACATCTTCGCGGCTCACATGAAGGCGACCGAGGCGGGCAAGTATCGTGACATGCTCTTCGGGCAGGGTACGACCGACTACGAGGGCGCCCTCTCCCAGCTCGTCCCCCAGGGGGTTCGTCGCTACGTCTGCGAGATGTGGTACCTCGGCTCCGATGCCTGGAGGGACGACGTGGCCCATGCATCCGAGTTCGTCCGCGAAAAGATCGACGCCGCGATGGCAGAGCTGGGATAGGCTATCCCTTGTAATATGGTGCCATCTGGCCACTTCGCTCAAGTACGGTGGAAGTCGCCCGTTGGCGGGCGCGTCGAAAGGAGCTCTTCATGAAGTTCTTCGTCGATACCGCGGACCTCGATGAGATCAAGGAGGCGGAGTCCTGGGGTTGCCTCTCTGGCGTGACCACCAACCCGAGCCTCTATGCCAAGACCGGCGGAAAGCTCGCCGACTTCGAGGGCCACATGGTCAAGATCTGCCAGATCTGCGAGGGCCTGCCCGTCTCGGCAGAGTCCACCGCCGAGACCACCGAGGACATGATCGCCGAGGGTCGTCGCCTTGCCTCTCTCGCACCCAACATCGTGGTCAAGCTCCCCATCTGCGAGGCAAGCTTGCCCGCCATGCACACCCTGGCCAAGGAGGGGATTCGCGTCAACTGCACCCTGGTCTTCTCCGCTCCCCAGGCGCTGCTCGCGGCTCGTGCCGGCGCCCGCTACATCAGCCCCTTCGTCGGCCGTTTCGACGACATCGGTGACGAGGGCCTCGACCACTTGGAGGAGATGATCGACGCCGTCCACAACTACAGCTACGGCTACTGGGACGAGGAGGACGGCCCAGAGATCATCACCGCGTCCGTGCGCACGCCGCACCACGTGACCCAGGCGGCGCTCCTTGGCGCCGACATCGCCACGGTGCCCTTCGGCGCGCTCAAGAAGTGCGTGCACCACCCGCTCACCGACCGCGGCCTCGAGCTCTTTGCCGCAGACTGGGCCAAGGTCACCGCAGAGGCGTAGGAAAGCACCAGCAGGTCCCGGTCGGCGTCTCTGCCGGCCGGGACTTTTTTAGCCGAGAGGGGCGCACCCCCCTTGGCAAGACAAGACGACAGAAGGAGACGCCATGGGCAATGACGAGCTCAAGACCATAGCCAGGGAGGTCCGCAAGGGGATCCTGACCGGCACGCACGCCGCCAAGTCGGGCCACCCCGGTGGGTCGCTCTCCGCGACCGAGATCTTCACCTACCTCTACTTCGAGGAGATGGACGTCGACCCCGCCGACCCCCGCAAGGCCAGCCGCGACCGCTTCGTCCTCTCCAAGGGCCACTGCGCGCCGGGCCTCTATGCCACGCTCGCGCAGAGGGGCTTCTTCCCCACGGGGGACCTCGAGACCCTGCGCCACATCGGTTCCCACCTGCAGGGCCATCCCAACATGAACGACACCCCCGGCGTCGACATGACCACCGGCTCGCTGGGCCAGGGCGTTTCGGCCGCGGTGGGCATGGCGCTGGCGGCGAAGCACTGGGGCGACTCCTACCGCACCTACTGCCTGCTGGGTGACGGAGAGATCGAGGAGGGCCAGGTCTGGGAGGCCGCGATGTTCGCCGGCAACCACCAGCTCGACAACCTCTGCCTGGTCGTCGACAACAACGGGCTCCAGATCGACGGGACCATCGAGGAGGTCAACTCCGCCCAGCCCATCGCCGACAAGTTCCGCGCCTTCAACTTCCACGTGATCGAGGTCTCCGACGGCAACGACTTCGACCAGCTGCGCGCCGCCTTCGCCGAGGCACGCCAGACCAAGGGCTCTCCCAGCTGCATCGTCGCCCACACCGTGAAGGGCAAGGGCGTCTCGTTCATGGAGAACCAGGTGGGCTGGCACGGCAAGGCCCCCAACGACGAGCAGTACGCGCAGGCCATGGCAGAACTCGAGGAGGCATAGCAGATGGCAGACACCAAGATGATCGCCACGCGCCAGAGCTACGGCGAGGCCCTCGTCGAGCTGGGCGCGGAGCACGACGACTTCGTGGTCCTGGACGCGGACCTCGCGGCCGCCACCCAGACGGGCAAGTTCAAGGCGGCCTACCCCGACCGCTTCTTCGACGTGGGCATCGCCGAGGGCAACCTCATGGGCGTGTCGGCCGGCATCGCCACCACCGGGCGCGTCGCCTTCGCGAGCACCTTCGCGATGTTCGCCGCCGGCCGCGCCTTCGAGCAGGTGCGCAACTCCATCGGCTACCCCCACCTCAACGTCAAGATCGGCGCCACGCACGCCGGCATCTCGGTGGGCGAGGATGGTGCCACGCACCAGTGCAACGAGGACATCGCCCTCATGCGCACCATCCCCGGCATGACCGTGGTCGTCCCCTCCGACGACGTCGAGGCGCGCGCGGTCGTCCGCGCCGCCTACGAGCTGGACGGTCCCGTCTACATGCGCTTCGGGCGCCTCGCCGGCCCCGTCTTCCACGACCCCGCCAGCTACGAGTTCGAGCTGGGGAGGGGCATCGTCGAGCGAGAGGGGACGGACGTCACCATCGTCGCCTGCGGCCTCATGGTCGCCGCCTCGCTCGAGGCGGCCGAGGCGCTCGCGGAGAGGGGCGTCAGCGCCGAGGTCGTGAACATCCACACCATCAAGCCCCTCGACGAGAAGACCGTCATCGCCTCGGCCAGGAAGACCGGCAGGGTCGTCACCGTGGAGGAGCACTCCGTCATCGGCGGCCTGGGCAGCGCCGTCTGCGACGCGCTCAGTGCGAGTTGCCCCACGCCCGTCCGCAAGGTCGGCGTGCGTGACGTCTTCGGCGAGTCCGGACCCGCGTTGGACCTGCTGGCCAAGTATGGCCTGGACGCAAGGGGCATCCAGGCCGAGGTCGAGGAGTTCCTCCACTAGGAGCTGACTGCCATATGGGCATGGCTGTGGCCCCGCGCCCCTAGGGGTCGGGGCCACAGCGTGCTTTATATGTGCGGTGGCTGGCCCCTAAGCTGCGACTTTGGGGCCATTTGCTAAAATGCACCGGAATCTGTCAGTTTTCGCTACGTAGAAAAAGGAGCTCTTGTGGCCAACCACTTTCGCAGCAGCGAGCGACAGGGGGACGAGGAGCTGGAGCAGCAGGCTCCCGCCGACTCGCAGGTCCCTGAGGTGGGTGCGGACGTGACGGGCGAGGAGCCCGCGCAGGACGCCGCCCCCCAGCCGGAGCCGCGCCACGTGGCGCCGGCTCCCGAAGAGGACCAGAACACCATGCCCGAGCAGTCGGTAGCCGAGGCGCCCCGAGCACCCGAGCCTCAGCAGGCAGGGGCTTCCGCCGCCGGCCTGACCGTGCGCGAGGACGAGGCGCAGGCTCCCGCCCAGCCTGGCTTCACCAGCGTGTTCGCCCCCATTGATGGTTCCAACGCCCCCGTGGTCGCGCGTACGGGGACCCCCACCATCTCGCTCAGAAACGTCACACTGATCTACCCCGCCCAGCCCAACAAGCCCGCCCTCGATGACGTCAGCCTGGACATCTATCCTGGCGAGTTCGTCTTCGTCGTGGGTCACTCCGGCTCCGGCAAGTCTACCTTCCTCAAGCTCCTCACGCGCGAGCTTCGCGCCACCAAGGGCAAGGTCATGGTCGCCGGTCAGGAGCTCACGCGCATGCGCAACGGCAAGGTCCCGTACCTCCGCCGCCAGATTGGCACGGTGTACCAGGACTTCAAGCTCCTGCCCGACAAGACCGTGTACGAGAACGTCTCGTTCGCGCTGGAGTGCATCGGCAAGCCCCGGTCCGTCATCAAGGCACAGGTGCCCGAGGTGCTTCGCCTCGTCGGACTGGCCGAGAAGATGGACAACTACCCCGACCAGCTCTCGGGCGGAGAGCAGCAGCGCGTCTCCGTCGCCCGCGCCATGGTCAACAGGCCTCCCCTGCTCGTCTGCGACGAGCCCACGGGCAACCTGGACCCCGCCATCTCGCTGGGCATCATGAAGCTGCTCGACCGCATCAACCGCACCGGAACCACCGTCGTCATGGCGACCCATGACCGCGAGATGGTCGATTCCATGCGCAAGCGCGTCCTGGCCCTTGAGGCCGGCCACGTCGTGCGCGACCAGGAGAGGGGAGGCTACGGCTACTATGGCGCCATCTAACATCGGCTACTCCCTGCGCGAGGCGGTAAGGCACTTCCGTAGGAACTGGTCCACCGTGCTGGGGGCCATCGTCACCATCTTCCTCTCGCTCTTCGTCATCGGGCTGTTCGTGATGGGCTCAGCGCTCATCAACAACCTCGTGGGCAGCGTCGAGGACCAGGTCACCATCCAGGCCTTCCTCAACGACACCGCCGACAAGTCGGCGGTGGACGCTCTGCAGAGGAAGGTCCAGGGCTGGGACAACGTCGAGTCCGTCTCGTACAAGAGCAAGGACCAGGCGCTGGAGGAATACAAGCAGACCATGAGCAATCGCAACGCCAGCGATGCCGTTGCGGCCCTCGACGGCGAGAACCCCGTCCCCGCCTCGTTGGTCATCACCCTCACCAACCCCCAGGAGGTCGAGTCCGTGGCCACCCAGCTCTCGGGCGACGCTGACTTCAAGGGCGTGGCGGACGACGCCAACGACCCTTCGTCCTCCGTGCAGTACGGCCGCGAGACGGTCGAACGCCTCTTCAGCGTGACCTACTACCTGCGCGTCGGCGTGGCGGTCCTGGTCCTGCTGCTGGCGTTCATCGCCTTCGTGTTCATCAACAACACCATTCGTCTGGCCATCGCCGCCCGCAGGCGCGAGATTGCCATCATGCGTCTGGTTGGCGCCTCCAACGGCTTCATCCGCGGGCCCTTCCTGGCAGAGGGCATGCTCGAGGCGCTCATCGGTTCCCTCCTGGCCATCGCCGTCCTGCAGCTGGGGTCCCAGGTCGTGCTCCCCAAGCTCCAGAACAGCCTGCAGTTCCTCTCGTTCAACCTGCCCCTCAACGTGATGCTCACCACCTACGGGGCCTTGCTCGTCGCCGGGCTGGTGCTGGGCCTCTTTGGCTCGGCCATCGCCATGAGGCGCTTCCTCAGGGTCTAGCCGGCAATCGAACCGCGGGCGCTGTCCGCGCATGAGCTCGTCTGGGCGGCGTGGCCTTCGGGTTGCGCCGCCCGTCTCATAGGGAGGTTCCATGTCCGTCAGGCATTCGCATGGTTCCGGGCGGCGGGGGAGAGGCACCGGCGTCCGCAAGCCGAAGGCCCTTCTCACCGGCACGCTCAGGGTGGTGCGCCCCGGGCTCGCCACCGTGCATACCGCAGAGGGGGACTTCGTCGTGGCGAGGGGAGGACTCCGCGAGGGCATGGACGGGGACGAGGTCCGGCTGAGCCTGGCCCGCGGGCACGGGAGCAAAGAGCGCGTGGCGTACGTGCAGGGCGTCGTTGCCCGCGCGCGCAACGAGTTCCTGGGCAGCTACGAGGAGGCCGACCCCCTGGGCGTCGTCCTTCCCCTGGACGGGCGCATCACCCACGACTTCTTCGTCCTCCCGCAGGACCAGAGCGCGCGTCGGCTGGGCGTGGGGCAGGGGGACGTGGTCGAGGCGCGCATACTCGAGTATCCCAGCCGCCATGCCGCCGGGGTCGTGACCATAGCCCGCAGGGTTGGCTCCGCCCAGGAGCTCGACCTGGACATGGAGGCGGTGATCGCCTCGCACGGCCTGGCGACGAGCTTCCCCGAAGTCGCACTGCGCGAGGCCGAGTCGCTCTCCCTGGACGTCGACGGCGCGCTTGCGTCCGACCGCCGCAGGCGGGACCTGCGCTCGCACGTCACCGTGACCATTGACCCGGCGGACGCACGCGACTTCGACGACGCCGTCGGAGCGCGCAGGACGCCCGATGGCTTCGAGCTCGAGGTCCACATCGCCGACGTGTCCCACTACGTGCGGTGGAACAGTTCCATGGACGTGGAGGCGAGGCAGCGGGGCTGCTCCTGCTACCTCGCCGACCGAGTCCTCCCCATGCTTCCGGAGCGCCTCTGCAACGGCCTCTGCTCCCTGCGCCCAGACGAGGACCGGCTCGCCATGAGCGTGTTCGTCTCGCTTGACGAGAGGGGAGAGCCTCGTGCGACAGAGGCCTGCTGCTCCGCCGTCCGCTCCAGGGCACGGTTGAGCTACGACGAGGTCGACGCCCTCCTGGAGGGGAGGATCTCTGCGGGTGACCTTCCTGCTGCACGGGGGGACCAGGGGGCCATAGTCGAATCCCTCGGGGTGCTCGACCAGATCGCCCGCCTAAGGGTCGAGCGGAGGCGCGAGCGCGGTGCCATCGACTTCCAGACGCGCGAGGCGAAGGTGACCCTCGACCAGGAGGGGCATCCCACCGGCGTCCGCGTGCGCGCCCGCACGCGCGCCACGGCCCTGGTGGAGGAGGCCATGCTCCTCGCCAACGAGGCCGTGGCGGACATGCTCTCTTCGGGTGGCATTGCGACGGCATATCGCGTGCACGAGCAACCCACCCACGAGGACCTCGCCGCCGCCCTGCCCATCCTGCGCGAGCTCGGCCTGGTGCATGCCGAGGAGGTCGCCGGACTCCTTGCCGCGGACCCGCACTCCATCCAGGGGGTACTGGACGCGGCGCGTGGCACCACGGCGGAGGTGCTGGCCAACGCGGTGCTCCTTCGCGCGCAGCGCAGGGCCGTGTACCTTCCCCACAATGACGGCCACTACGCCCTGGGCGCCCCCGCGTACTGCCACTTCACCTCCCCCATCAGGCGCTATCCCGACCTTGTGGTACATCGCAGCCTCAAGGCCCTCCTCGCCGGGGCGAGGGCGGGCCGTGACGTCGCACAGATGGAGTGCGAGCTCCCCCAGATCTGCCGGAGCTGCTCCGAGCGGGAACGCGTGGCGGACGCCGCGGAGCGCGACTCCCAGAAGGTCAAGATGGCCCAGCTGTTCTCCGACAAGGTGGGCCAGGACTTCTCGGGCGTCGTGGTGGGCTGCGAACGCTACGGGCTCTTCGTGATGCTGGACCAGAGCTGCGCGGAGGGACTGCTGCCCGTGCGGGAGCTGGGCGACGAGTGGTTCTCGTTCGACCAGGAGCTGCTCACGCTCACGGGCGAGGAGAGCGGGCGCGTCTGGAGGCCCGGCATGCGCGTTGCCGTCACCGTGACGGGGGCGAAGCCCTCGCGAGGGCAGATCGACTTCGCCTTGGCCGGCGGCGGGCCGCGTGCAACGGAGGGGTGCTAACGGGTAGTCTATGACCCTAGACACGGGACGAGGGGGCCTCCCCCAAGAAGGAGCCGACGTGAGCCAGACGAGCATGACCGACGAGCTGCTGCGGGCTGAGGGCCTGCTGGTGCAGGGACAGGCAGGGCAGGCGCAGGAGCTGCTCGCGCGCCTTGCGGAAGATGCGGAGGAGTACGCCGACCGCAACTGCCCCACCACCGACGAGCTGCAGTGGTTCAGCTTCCCCACGCTCTTCGAGCGCCTCGCGTACCGTCGCGTGGAGGACGACCCGCGCGAGCTGCGCGACGTGGGCGAGCCCCTCGACCGCCTGTACGCGGACCTCGCCCTCGCCTGCATCCACGAGGGCGACTACGCTATGGCGACGGAGGCCCTCAAGCACGCGGTTCGCTGGAACCCCATGGGCTGCGAGTACCGCCTCAACCTGGCGGACCTCTTCCGCATAGACGGCAACGTCCAGGAGTTCCTCGCCCTGAGCTACTCTGTCTTCGAGCGCGCGAGTGACGCGCGCCACCTCGCACGGGCCTTCCTCAACTTCGTGGGCTACTTCGTGGCGCAGGACAAGCCCCTCGCTGCCGCGTCCGCCTTGCGCGCCGCACGCAGGCTCGACGTGCGGGACGACTCGCTTGACGCCGCCCTCGACCAGGCTGCCGGCACCGACCACGACCCCGACCTGGTAAGCGACGAGCAGGCCGGGGAGCTCCTTTCCGCCGAGGGTCTGCCCGACGGCGCCAACGCGGAGGTGGCAGTCTGCCTGCTCATGTGCGCCACCGACGCGGCGGACCTCGGCCAGCGCGACACGGCGGCCCAGCTCACCCTCCGCGCCCGCGATCTGGTGGGCGAGGAGGCCGCCATGGAGCTGCTCAGGCTGATCCGCGCCGAGGACGAGGAGGGGGGCGACGGCAATGCCAGCTCCTACTAGGCGCCAGAAGAAGACCATCTCGAAGAACCGCACCGCCTGGCACGACTACTTCATCGACCAGACTTGGGAGGCCGGCGTCGAGCTCACGGGCACCGAGGTCAAGAGCCTGCGCGAGCGCTCGGCCCAGATCACGGACTCCTTCTGCATCATCCGTGGGGGAGAGCTCTTCCTGGTGGGGATGCACATCCACCCCTACTCCAACGGGGGGGTGTGGAACGTGGACCCCGATCGCAGGAGGCGCCTGCTCATGCACCGCAGGCAGATTGACTTCCTGGACGGCAAGCTCCGCACCAAGGGCCAGGCCATCGTGCCCCTGGAGCTCTACTTCGACGAGCACAATCGGGTCAAGCTGCAGCTCGGCCTAGGGCGCGGCAAGAAGCTCTATGACAAGAGGGCCGACCTCGCCAAGAAGCAGACGGACCGCGACATACAGCGCGCCCTCAAGGAGCGCAGCCGCTAGCAAGGGAGTTGGGCATCTGGGGCCATGGTTTGCCATGGCTTCTCGGCAGACGGCGTTGCCGCAGGTACTTTGCGTGGGGTATGATAATTGCGCCCATTCGGGTAACAAACTGGCGCGCCCGCGGGGAACGGGCGGCCAACGGAGAGAGGAAACACCCATGGCTGACGAGAAGACCTACAAGTTCGTGTGCACCGTCTGTGGCTTCGAGGTCGAGGTCGACACCCCCGAGCTTCCCGAGGACTACACCTGCCCCATGTGCGGCGTCGGTGCCGACATGTTCGAGCTCGTCGAGGAGTAGCCTGAACCACATAGCGTGACCTCCTGGGACGGCTGGGCAACCAGCCGTCCCTTTTGACGCGGGATGGAATGTGTCGGGCGGGTGTGGCGTCGAACGGGCTCGCTCACGCGTAGTAGGGTAGGGGGCGGT
The DNA here is from genome assembly GCF_048189965.1 of Olsenella phocaeensis. NCBI lineage: Bacteria > Bacillati > Actinomycetota > Coriobacteriia > Coriobacteriales > Atopobiaceae > Olsenella > Olsenella phocaeensis. The sequence goes on from NZ_DBEZHV010000012.1 coordinate 26,576, forward strand.
CGAATCAAGGGAGGCCCAGCCTTGCGCAAGCGCGCGTCGCAGACATCCGAATCAATAGAGCTCGCCCTCATCCTCGCCCTCTCGGGCGGGCTCATGGACGCCTACTCCTACCTTGGGCGCGGCAAGGTCTTCGCCAACGCCCAGACGGGAAACCTGCTGCTCCTGGGGGTGCACCTCTCTGCCGGAGACTTCGCCGCGACCACGCGCTACGCCTGCCCCGTCCTGGGCTTCGCCGTGGGCTGCGTCCTCGCGCACGAGCTCAAGCTCCGCATGCCGCGCGGGCTTCACTGGAGGCAGTACGTCCTCGTCGTTGAGGTGCTCCTGCTCCTTGCGGTCTCGTTCATGCCGGACGAGCTCAACCTGCTCGCCAACAGCCTCACCTCGCTTGCCTGTGGCATGCAGGTCCAGGCGTTCCGAAAGCTCCACGGCAGGCCATTCGCCACCACCATGTGCATAGGGAACCTTCGTAGCGGCACGCAGGCGCTGGTCTCGTACGCGCACGGTCGCGGCCGCGTCCACCTCAGGACGGCGGTGCTCTACTACGGCGTGATCGCCTGCTTCGTCGTGGGTGCAGTGTTGGGGAACTGGCTGTTGGCGCCCCTCGAACTGTCTGCCATCCGCGTGAGCTGCGTGCTTCTCGCCTTGGCCATCACCCTCATGTTCCATGACCGAGAGGGCAGGGCGAGCCAGGAGTCGTAGGCCGCCTTCCTCCTGCCCTTGGCGGCGTTCTGCCTATTGGCACCTTTTGTAGTAGAAGACGGCTATCTGAGTGCGGTTCCTCAGGGCGAGCTTGGCAAGGATCGCGCTGATGTGATTGCGCACCGTCCCCTCCGAGAGAAATAGGCGCGCGGCGATCTGGGAGTTGTCGAGGCCCTCCGAGACGAGTCTGACCACCTCTCGCTCGCGCTGGGAGAGCGGCGCCAGGGCGGACTCGTCGCCTGTCACAACGCTCCCGCTCAACGTCGTCGCCCTCTCCAGGACCTCTCCCTCCAGGACGCTCTGGCCGGCCATCACTGACCTGAGTGCCTCGGCGTCGTGGAGGATGGGGACTACGAGAGGGCATATGGCCTTGGCCAGATGCTCGACCTCATATCCGGCGACGATGGGGGGGCTTGCGTCCCTCAGCCGCTTTGGCAGCGAGGCAGACGCCATTGCGGCGGCGCACGATGGTGCGATAGACGGCTACGTCACGGTTGACGGCGAAGGCGTTCCCCGGCTGCACGTCGACGCGTCCCTGAACGGCAAGCTGAGCCCCGCGGCGATGCGGGTGGCGCTCAACTCCTACCTGCGCACGCGGATGGAGATTGCCGACGTCGCAAGGCAGGCCCCCCAGCTTCTTGCCGGCGGTGATTTGACGACCACCTTCTCTCGAGGCGTTGACACGCAAGAGCTGCAGGTCACCAAGGTCGCCCCCGACCCCGACGCGCGCTACTACTACTCCCTGCTGGCCATGTCCGCCGGAATGGGCATGATGCTGGCCCGTCCTTGCCGTCAAGAGGACGCAGTCGGGCATTTCGGCCCTTGGCGTGCGCAGCGCCATGGCAGGAACGCCGCGCTGGCGCATTCTCCTGGCGACGCTGCTGGCGGCCTGGGTCTGCGAGTTGGCATGCCTTTGCACGACCTACCTCTTCATGTGGCTGGTCGTGGGAGTCGGCTTTGGCGGCGAGGCAGGCTATGCCTTCGTTGCCCTCGCGGTTTCATCCCTGATGAGCTGTGCGCTGGGCGCCGCGCTTGGCACCACCCGTATTGAGACGGGTGCGGTCTCGGGAATCAGCTGCCTGCTTTCGCTCTTCACGGGACTCTATGGACCGACGGCACAGGGTCTGGCTGACGCCGTCGAGCTGGCGTCCCCCGCTCTCTCTCACGCTAACCCGCTGTGGCATATGGCGAACTGCTTCTACGCCCTGTTGTATTACGACACTCTGGGGCCATTCTTCGAGAGCTGTCTCGTCCTGCTCGCCATGGCAACCGCGTTCTTTGCCGTCGCCGTCCTTCGCATGAGGAGGCTCTCCTATGCCCACCTTTAGGTCTCTGCTCAAGATCATCTGGGGTCATAAGGCCTACATAGCCATCTACCTCGTTCTCATGAACCTCATGGGCGTCCTCATAGGGGCGAGCGCCTCCAACGACCAACCGGCGTCCGCGTTCTCGTATGACCCCACGCGCGTTGCGGTCATCGACAGGGATGGCTCCAGGCTCTCTCGGGGTCTCAAGGACGCGGTCCTAGCCCAAGGGGACCACCGAGAGCTGGCCGATGACGTTCGGGCCATCCAGGACGCCGTTGCCAGGGACGCGGTGAGCTACATCCTCGTGATTCCCGAGGGCTGGGGCGAGAAGCTCGTCGCCGCGGCCAGGGCTGGGGCCTCAGCGCCTGGCCTCGAGGCCTACGTCTCCTACAAGTCCGGCGCCGGAGCGCTCATGCAGGCCAGCGTCACGTCCTATGCAAGCGGGCTCTATGGCTATGCCGCCACGACCGGCTTCGACCAGGACGGAATCGTGGCGCACGTGAACGAGGCCATGAAAAGCGAGGTCGAGGCAAGCCTGATTCCCCAGGCTACGACGCCCCTGCCGAAGTCGTTTCAGGCCTACTGCATGTTCGCCACCTATCCCCTGTTCGCGAGCGTCACCGTCTGCATCGCCATCCTGATGACCAGGCTCAACGGGCGGGCCATACGCGAGCGCAGGATGGGTGCGCCGACCACCGCCCGCAGGCGCAACCTGCGGCTCTATGCCGCATGTCTGACGGTCGGCCTCTTCGCGTGGGCGCTTACCTCGCTTCTGGGCGTCGTCCTCTTTGCAAGGCAGAGCCTGTTGGAGTCGCCGGCTCTCGTGACGCTCTCGGTCCTGGGCCTTCTGGTCTATGCGCTTGCCATTCTCCTCGTGGCGCTCGTCGTGGGACGTAGCAGGGGAATGGCCGAGCTGTAGCACGGCGTCCGTCTGCATCTCGTCGTGACGTCGGGTGCCCGAGGCCCAGCCTGGGGTGGGGCACGGGTGGTGGGCTTGCACTTTCACCGAATCCCGCCTCGCCCCTTGTCGCCCTTGGGTAGAATACGGACACCGGACGCGTCGTCCTTCGACGCACATCGCCCGTTCTTGAACTTTGACAGCGCGCATGGTGGCAGCAGCCCCACAACCTCATGGGGGTGACTGGTTTCGACAGGGTAGTTCTGAGGTGGGCAGCAAGCCGTGGTCTCCTCGCCACGTTAAACAGGGGTACCGTCAAATTGAATTGACGACAACTCTTATCAGGGCTCTTACGCCCTCGCTGCTTAATTTACTAGCAGCCGTCTAACCGGGGATCGCTCCCGTCTTCGGGGTGACGTCATTCTAGGGAGATGCTCCTGCGGACGTGGTTGGTATGCCGCAGGCTAAGACCGAACCAACTGGGATGCCGAACGCGTGTCGTTGGGTGCGAGGCGTCCGAGAGCCAACCAACGACTGAGCTTGGAGACACCTGCCAGGGGATTGCTTTGGACCGGAGTTCGATTCTCCGCACCTCCACCATGATGACGTCAGCCCCCTCCCACCTTGTGCGGGAGGGGGCTTGTGTGACATGCGACGCGTGGTGTCAGCCTTTGCGCTATTCCTAAAAAGGCGCTGCCAAAGCGCCGTCCCGAAAGGATGACGCCGACGTGCGAGGCACGTGCCTGTTGCTTCCTGGCCTACTCGGGAACGTAGGACGAGGCCTTCGGAGGCGTCTTCCCCTTGAGGACCACATGGTAATAGGCATAGGTGAGGGGCTCCTCCGCAAGGAGGTTCCGCGCGTCGTCCAGTTCTCCGACGAAGAGCATGTGGGTGCCGACGTCCAGGCTCTGCACCACCTTGCACGAGACCATTGCCGCGACGTGCTCGGTGGGATAGGGGTCGCCGTTGCCGGTCATGTCGCTCTGGATGCCCTCGAACTTGTCGAAGTCGGTTGAGCTGCGGAAGCCAAAGCGGCCGACGAAGGGCATGTCTGCCGTCTGGGTCAGGGGCGCGAGCGCGAAGTGACCGGCCTTCTCGATCACCTGCTCCGTGTGGTTCTGCTTGTTCACCACGACTGCGACCTGCAGGGGCTTGCTCGTGAGCTGGAGTCCGGTGTTGATGACGCAGGCGCCCACGTCACCGTCGTCCGCCCTTGCGGACACGACATACAGACCAGATGAGAACTTGAATAATGCAGTAGCGTCCATCTTGCCCTCTTCCCCGTGCGCGCCTAGTCGTGGCAGGCGCTCCTCTCCCTTTTGCTGCACTATATCATCCATGATGAGAATGGCTCGGACGCCCGATGCCAGCGGCCCGTTGGCGTTGGGTGGCGGCACTGACGGGAGGGGGATTGCATGGCACGAGGCAACGCGCTCGTCCTCGAGGGCGGCGGCTTCAGGGGCATGTTCACGGCTGGCGTCCTGGACGTGCTGCAAGAGAGGGGCGTCTACGACTTCGCAAGCGTCTGGGGAGTCTCGGCGGGTGCCATCAACGCGGCGAGCTACAAGTCGCGCCAGATCGGGCGCACGATGCGCATCATGCTCGCCTTCCGGGACGACCGGCGCTTCATGTCGCTCTGGTCCTTTGCCACGACGGGCAACCTCGCTGGTGGCGAGTTCATGTACGAGGAGATCCAGAACCACCTGGACCCAGGTGACGACGTGGCCTTCAACGCCAATGCCACGCGCATGTTTGCCGTGGCGAGTGACGTGGTGTTTGGCACTCCCGCCTACCTGGAGTGTGCGAGCTTTCCCGAGGACGTGGTCAAGGTGCGCGCCTCGGCTTCGCTTCCGCTGGTCTCCAGCATGGTGCAGATCGACGGGCACCGCTACCTGGATGGCGGCACCACGGACTCCATCCCCTTCGAGGTGGCGTTGGGGCGTGAGGGCGCGGCGAAGGTCGAGGGCTACGAACCGGCCGATCGCGCCTTGGTGGTGATCACGCAGGACCGCGACTACCAGAAGTCCGGCCTCAACGAGCGCATCACGGTGCGGAGCCATCGCTACGACGGCTTCCCCTACTACGAGGAGGCCCTTTCCGTGCGTGCCTCCTCGTACAACGCCAAGCGCGAGAGGCTCTTCGCCCTCGAGGCCAAGGAGTCGAGCCCGGTCCTGGTGATAGCGCCCGCGCAGCCCGTCGAGGTCTCGACCAACGAGCATGACGGGGGGAAGCTGCTGGACCTCTACCTGCAGGGCAGGGAGCAGGCGACCAAGCGCCTGGACGAGGTCCGTGCCTTCCTCGCGGGACGGTCGGGCGCGTCTTGGGGGGACAGGGCATGACCATCAACGAAATCGCCCAGATGGCGAACGTGTCGCGGGCCACCGTGTCGCGCTACCTCAACGACGGGTATGTCAGCGAGGAGAAGCGCAAGCGCATCGCCCGCGTGATCGAGCAGACGGGTTATGTGCCGTCCCAGCAGGCGCGCACCCTGCGCACGGGCAAGACGCAGTTCGTTGGGGTCATCATCCCCAAGATTAGTTCCGAGTCCATCGCGCGGGAGGTTGCGGGCATCACCTCGGTCCTTGTCGCCTCGGGTTACAGCACCGTGCTCGCCAACACGGACGGCGACGGATCGGCAGAGATCTCATACATCAAGTCCTTGGCCGACCAGGGCCGGAGCGACGGCATCATCCTCATCGGGACTGAGATAACGGAAGAGCACGAGCGACTCTTCAGGAGCCTTCCCCTGCCCCTCGTGGTGCTGGGCCAGCATGTCAAAGGCGTCAACTGCGTCTACTTCAACGACTATGACAGCATGTATGACCTCACGCTCTGCTGTACCGTGGGCAGCAGCCATCCTGCCTTCATAGCCGTGCCCGAGAGGGACTACGCGACGGGCTTCCTTCGTCGCAAGGCCTTCGTTGACGCTATCGGGCACCAGGGGTTCGACGTGGACGCGGCACCCATCGAGGAAGGCAGGTTCAACGTGCGGTCGGGCTTCGACTGCGCGGCAAGGATCATGGAGGCCCATCCTCAGACGGACGCCATCGTCTGCGCCACCGACGAGATCGCGGCGGGTGCCCTGCTGTACCTCCACGACAGCGGACGCGTCGTGCCGGGGGACGTGCGCCTCACGGGGCTAGGCGACTCCATGCTCGCCAAGGTGGTGAGCCCCAGCCTCACCACCGCCCACTACTACTATCGCACCAGCGGCGCGGAGGCGGCACGCATGCTCCTCGAGCTGATGGAGCAGAGCGAGGCAGCCCCGCATGAGGTCAAGATGGGCTACAAGCTCGTCCTGGGAGGCTCGACGCACAGTCCTGCATAGTCCTTCGCCTCCGTCGGCGAGGGAGCGGCAGGTTCGCCCGCCTGCAAAGTTCCCCGTTTGTCGACAAAAACCTACCGTTCACATGCGCTCGGCAAAAGGTGTTCCTTTTGTGAAGGCGTCCTCCTAATCTTATTCAAAGGTGTGAGAACGATTTCACACAGACCTAAGACTGCAGGTCGTAGCAGGACAAGGGAGGAAGAATGGCGCTGGATTACAAAGAGGCCGCAAGGGCCACGCTGGAGGCGATCGGAGGCGCGTCAAACGTCGTGTCCGCCGCTCATTGCGCGACCCGACTACGCCTCGTGATTGCCGACAACGGCAAGATCGACAAGGACAAGCTCGAGGACATCCCCGGCGCGAAGGGCAACTTCGAGGCCTCGGGCCAGCTGCAGATCATCTTTGGCACGGGCACGGTCGACAAGGTCTACGACGAGTTCATCGGCCAGGGCAACATCAGCGCGGCGAGCAAGGCCGAGGTCAAGGAGGCTGCCGCCAAGAACCAGAACAAGTTCATGGCGGCCATCAAGGTCCTCTCTGACGTCTTCGTCCCCATCATCCCGGCAATCGTCGCCTCCGGCATGCTCATGGGCATCATGGGGGCCATCCCCTTCCTCTTCCCGAACGTCGACCTCTCCAACAACGTGTACTGGAAGATCGCGGGCCTGATCAACGCCTGCGCGCTTGCGAACCTCCAGATCCTCCTGGGCTTCTCCGCCGCAACTGTCTTCGGCGGCAACCCCTACCTCGGCGCGTCACTGGGTGCCTTGCTCATCAGCGGTGACTTCATCAACGCATACAACGCCTCCACCGCCATCGCCGACGGCACGATGGTCACCTTCAACGTCGTCCCCGGTCTCTATAGCATCGACTGGGTGGGCTACCAGGGGCATGTTATCCCCATCCTCGTGGGAGTCTGGATTCTCTGCTTCTTCGAGAAGCGCCTGCACAAGATCGTCCCCGAGATGTTCGACCTCTTCCTGACGCCGCTCCTGTCCGTCTCGATCGCGGCCTACGTGACGATCCTCTTCATCGGCCCCATCTTCGTCTTCCTCGAGAACGCCATCCTTGGCCTGCTCATGGCCTTGCTCTCCGTTCCCTTCGGCCTTGGCAACGCGGTCATCGGCCTGATCTACAGCCCGTCGGTCGTCACTGGCCTGCACCAGATGTACACCGCCATCGACGTCTCGATGATCGCCCAGCACGGCGTCACCTACTGGCTGCCCCTGGCCTCTGCCGCAAACATCGCGCAGGGCGGTGCCTGCCTGGCCGTTGCCCTCAAGACCAGGTCTGACAAGACCAAGGCCCTCGCGGTGCCCTCCGGCATCTCCTGCCTGCTTGGCATCACCGAGCCCGCAATCTTCGGCGTCAACCTGCCCAAGGTCAAGCCCTTCGTCGCTGGCATGGTCGGCTCTGCCGTCGGCTGCGTGATCTGCTACTTCACCAACCTCTCTGCCACCGGCACCGGCGTGACCGGCATCTTCGGCATCTTGCTCTGCATCGACAATGCCGTTGGCTATGTCATCATGTTCGCTGCCGCCTTTGCGGTCGCCTTCGGTATCACCTGGACCCTCTACTCCGACGAGGCCGACGCCAAGAGGCAGGGCAAGTCCCTGCCCGAGCAGGCCGTCGCCTCCACCCAGGCGGCTGCCAACCAGACCGCTGCGGTCGCCGCGAGCGTCGCCCAGTCCAACCAGGGTGTCACCGCCCCCACCGACGCCGAGGTCATCTTCGCGCCCTGCGCCGGTCAGGCGATCGGCCTCGATCAGGTGGACGACCCCGTCTTCGCCAGCAAGGCGATGGGTGACGGCGCCGCCGTGGTTCCCAGCGACGGCAAGATGTACGCCCCCGTCACGGGCACCGTCACGGTCCTGGCCGAGACCGGCCACGCCATCGGCCTGCTCTCTGACGAGGGTGCCGAGATTCTGATCCACATCGGCATCGACACCGTCAACCTCAAGGGCGCGCCCTTCACGCCTCACACCACCGTGGGTGCGGTAGTCAAGAAGGGTGACCTGCTCATGGAGGTCGACCTCGGTGCCATCAAGGCCGCCAATCTTGATCCGACGACCATGGTCATCGTCACTAACACTGACGAGTACGGGACCGTCAACACCCACACTGGCGGCGCGGTGAAGGCCGGAGCCGCGCTCATCGAACTCGGATAGGGCGCTTGCGCCAGACATGCGCGTGTGGGGGGCGGCTGCCACGAGCGGCTGCCCCCCGTTGGAATGAGGGCCCTTGTGGGCCGACCCATCGTTTGAAAGGGAGCTCGGCATGATTGACGTTACTGCCATGGGTGAGGTGCTCATAGACTTTACGGACGCGGGCATATCTGACGCCGGCCAGAAGCTCTTCGAGCGAAACCCTGGGGGTGCACCGGCAAACGTGCTGGTCGCCCTCCAGCGCCTGGGTCACCAGACTGCCTTTCTGGGCAAGGTCGGTGACGACATGCACGGCAGGTTCCTGCGTGCCACGATGGAGGCCAACAACATCGACGTGCGAGGGTTGCTGACGGATCCGAGCTACTTCACGACCCTGGCCTTCGTGGCGCTCGACGAGCAGGGAGACCGTTCCTTCTCGTTCGCGCGCAAGCCTGGGGCCGACACCCAGATCACCACCGACGAGCTCGACACGAGGCTCATCGCCGAGAGCAGGGTCTTCCACATCGGCTCCCTCTCCCTCACCGACGAACCTGCACGCTCCGCGACCTTCGCTGCGCTGGACGTGGCAAGGTCCGCCGGCTGCGTTATGAGCTATGACCCCAATTACCGCGCCAACCTCTGGCCGGGCGTGGAGGCGGCCATGGAGCAGATGCGCGCCGTGGTGCCTTACATGGACATCATGAAGATGAGTGACAACGAGTGCGAGCTGCTGACCGGTCGCCGCGACCCCGCCGAAGCGGCGAGGGCGCTGGTCTCTGGTGGAGTGAAGGTCTGCTGTGTCACCCTGGGCTCCGAAGGCGCCCTGGTATGCACCAAAGATGGCGTCACGGCAGTTCCGCCGTTCAAGACCGAGGCGGTGGACACCACGGGTGCCGGCGACTCCTTCTGGGGCGGGTTCCTTGCCGCCTTTCTCGAAAGCGGCCTGGCCCCCGCAGAGGTGGCACTTGATGAGGCAGTGGGGATGGCTCGCATGGGCAATGCCGTGGCGTCGCTCTGCGTCCGCAAGCGTGGCGGCATCCCCGCGATGCCCGAGCGTGCCGAAGTGCTTGGGGTCCTGGCGTAGCCAGCCGACGCCTGCCCCTCGCGCGCACCCACGTCAACCCTCCCGAATCGAGGAAGCCCCATGGCCGTCGACATCAACTGGAACCCCAAGCACAACTGGCGACTGCGCTTCCACCTGCAGACGCCCACGGGCGGCCTGACCGACCCCAACGGCCTGTCCCAGCTCAACGGGGTCTACCACTGGTTTCACCAGTACACGCCCAAGTGGCCCGCCGTGGGGCATGGCTGGGGGCACTGGACGAGCGAGGACCTCGTGAGCTGGACCTTCCATGGCGAGGTGATCCGGCCCGATTGCGAGCTTGACCGCAACGGCTCCTACTCGGGGTCCGCGCTGGTCAAGGATGACAGGCTGTGGTGCTACTACACGGGCAACGTGCTCGACCCCGGCGAGCATGACTATGACTTCGAGGGGCGTCGTGCAAACGAGATACTCGTGACCTCCGAGGACGGCAACACGTTCAGCGAGAAGGTCTGCGTCCTCGACAACGAGGGATATCCCGCCTACTGCTCCAACCACGTGCGCGACCCCAAGGTGTGGGAGCAGGACGGGGCCTTCCACATGCTGCTGGGCGCCCGTACGTCGGACAGTCGTGGCACCGTGCTCCTATATCGCTCGGGCGATGGGCTCGCCTGGGAGTTCGAGGGGTCGGCGACGTCGCGCGGCAGAAGGGGCTTCGGCTATATGTGGGAATGCCCCAACGCCGTTCGACTGGACGGTCGCGAGTTCCTCTTCGTGTGTCCCCAAGGGGTCCCCAAGCAGCCGTTCAAGTATCAGAACATCCACAACTGCGGCTACTTCCCGGTGGAGGGGAAGGTCATCGACCTGCTTGGGCGGGACCCGAAGGGAATGGACGGCGAGGGGCCCTATGCCTGCTTCGACGAGGGGGACTTCGTCGAGACCGACTACGGCTTCGACTTCTACTGCCCCCAGGTCTTCGAAGACGAGCGCGGCCGTGTGCTCTGCGTGGGGTGGATCGGCCTGCCAGACGTGGAGTTCCAGTACGAGACGCCGACGCGCGAGTGGATGCACACGCTGACCCTGCCGCGCGAGCTCTCCCTCAATAAGTCCGGCCGGGTGTGCTTCTGGCCCGTCGAGGAGGTGGACTCCCTGCGCGGCACGGAAGTCGAGTTTAGCGAGGGCGCCGCGCCGGGCGCCACGGGCTATGTGGGGTCGCAGACGACCTGCGACATGTTCGACGTCACGGGGGCGAAGTCGGCCCGTTTCCCCAACGGGACGGCGGACGTGCTCATCAAGGACATCAAGGGAGAGGGGCGCGTCATCATTGGCTCCGACCTCGAGCTCCTCCTCCATGGGGACATGCTCGAGCTCGACTTTCAGAGTCCCTCGGGACGCTGGCGCACCAACCGCCGCCTGCCCCTTTCGGCCTTGAGCGCGGGACGCGTGACCGACCTGCGCATCCTGGTGGACACCTCTGTCATAGAGATTTACGTAAACGGGGGAGAGAAGACCATGACCACGCGCTGGTATCCCCTGGAGGTTACCGACTTGCACGTGACGTCTGACCTCCAGGCATGGCACGGCGCCTGGGAGATGGGCGCCTTTGTCTTCAACAACGTGGGCTAGGGGCGTAGCACGCCCGCGTGACGCGTGGCATTGCACGTGGCCACGGGCGCGCGCAGATTAGCCGTAGTTTGCGCGCGCCTGTGCGAAGCTGCAGGTCATCGTGAAGTCACGCGCAGTTTGCGAATGGAGTGCGCGGCTGGCTCTCTCCCTACGGGGTGGGCCAGCCGCGCATTGTCCCAAACCTCCGCTGCGGCGGACAAGTCAGTGGCTACGCCTCGTACCACTCACCCTCGAGGGCGTGCTCGAGCCACTTGGCGACGCCGTCCTCCCACATCGTGTCGACGACGCACGACGCCTGCTCCATGATTGCCTCGGAGGCGTTGCCCACGGCCACGAACACGCCGACGTGCGGCACCATGGGCAGGTCGTTGCCCGAGTCGCCGAAGGCCACGAGCTGCTCCCTGTCCAGCCCCAGCCGCTCCCGCACCCATTCGATGCCCGAGCCCTTCTCGACCCCCTTGAGGGTGATCTCTATCTCGGTGGGGGTGACGACGGCAATCTGCAGGTCTCCTCGCCCTTCCAACTCTGCGGCATCGCGCGCCAGGTCGTCTGCGGTGTCGAAGCAGGCACCCATCTTCTCGACGAAGCTCGTCACCTCGTCGACCGCGAGAATCTCGGGTTCGACGTCGTCGACGGTGAAGCGGTTGGGGATGCTCGAGATCTCTTCGTCGAGGTCCTCGTCGCTCAGGGTGCTGCTGTCGTCCAGTCGATGCACGGCCTGGGTCATGTAGGACACGAGTCGCTTCTCGAAGTAGGCCCCCCTCGAGGTGAGCACGTTGAGGCCGGCGCCGCGGGAGTGCAGCCAATGTGCCATATCGAGCGCCATGTCGCGGGGGATGGCCTTGCTCGCCAGGTGACGGCCTTCTCCGTCGAGGATTTGCCCGCCGTTGACGGTGATGTAGTAGTCGATGCAGGGCAGCCTGATGGCGTCGGGCACGATGGGCAGGTTGCGGCCGGTCGAGATGACGTTGGCGCAGCCCGCCGCATGCACGGCCTCCAGGGCGGCGACCGTGCGCTCGGAGACGCGGGTCAGGTCGAGGATGGTGCCGTCCAGGTCATAGAATGCCGCGCCGATGCCTTGGGGGAAGTGCGTGTTTGCGGGTAGCAAGGGGTGCTCCTTCGTGTTCGGGCTCCGGCTGGGTTGGAGGGCGCCGTGCCCGTCGGTGGCCATGTCCCTACGAGTGTGTTACCTCGAAGGAATGCGACGAGAGGTCCGCGTCGAGCTGCGCCCAGGCTTCGCCTGCGGTGCGGCGGATGCGAAGCCTGCTGCCCTGGGCGTCTGCCTCGAGCTCGCCCTCGACGTCGAACGCGGGATGGCTGTTCCGCAGCTCCATCAACTCGACGAGGTCCCTCACGACAGGGCGCTCGACCTCGCGGTCTATCTCGTCGACGCTGTAGTAGTGGCGGTTGATGTTGCGGCCCTCCTTGGTGGACTCGAGCAGCTCTATGTCGTTGCTGCCAGCGAGCAGGCCGACGTAGTAGACCATGGGCACCCCGCGGGCGAAGAACTGGACGGCGCGGGCGAGCAGGTAGGCGTCATCGTCATTGCCGAGTGCGGAGTAGTAGGTGGTGTTGACCTGGTAGATGTCGAGGTTGTTGTATGCCTCGGTGTTGTAGACCTTCTTGACGTTGGCCCCCTCCGAGAACATCTTGTCCTTGGTGTAGTCGACGGCCTCGTCGGGCAGCAGGTCCTTCACGTCGACGATGCCCAGGCCGTCGTGGGTGTCGAGGGTGGTGAACTGATGCTTGGGGCTCATCATGAGCCAGTTTGCGAGGTAGCTGCCCTCGCCCGAATAGAGGGCATGCAGGGTCAGCACGGGCAGGGCGAAGTCGTAGACCCAGTAGCCCTTGTCCGCGACCTGCATCTGGATGGTGTAGTGCTCGTGAATCTCGGGGAGCACCATGACGTCGTAGGGGTCAAGCACCTCCTGCATGTCGCGCAGGAGCTCGGTCGTATCCGGCTCCACGAAGAAGCAGCTGCTGCCCGCGCGCTTGGCGGCGTAGGCGAAGGCGTCGAGGCGAATGATGGAGGCGTTGTTCTCGGCCATGTGGGTCAGTGTCTCGCGGAAGAAGCGCTGCGCGCGATCGGACCTGATGTTGATGTCGATCTGCTCCTCCCCGAAGGTGCACCACACGTCCTCGCGACTGCCGTCGGCGAACTCCGCCACGACGCTCGGCGCCTTGGGCTTGCGCTTGTAGATGGCGTCCACCTGTTCCTGGGTCGGGGCGCCCCCCGGCCAGAAGTCCTTGTACCTGATGAAGAAGTCGGCGAACTCCGATTCGTCCTTCTTGGCCAGGAAGTCCTGGAAGTAGGGAGATTGGCGCGAGATGTGGTTGATCATGAAGTCGAACATCAGATAGCGCCTCTCGCCTATGCGACGCACGTCATCCCAGCTGCCAAGGGCGGGGTCGACGATGTCATAGCGCATGGGGGCGAAGCCGCGGTCTGCCGAGCTAGGAAAGAAGGGCAGTATGTGCACCCCGCCCACGGCCTTGTCGAAGTGCCTGGCAAGCACCTGGTCGAGGTCCCGGAGGTTCTTCCCCAGGCTGTCGGCGTAGGTGATGAGCATGATCTTGTTCTCGAACCTCATGTGACTCTCCCTGCGGCTGGTGGGTGCTGTGGATGTCGTGCCTCCGTGCGTGGCCTAGAGGCCGAGGATGGTGAAGTCCGCTGACGAGTTGGTGGACATCGAGTTGCCCAGGCCATAGACCATGTTGCTGATGATGTACTCGCCGTCATTGACGTAGACCTCGACGATGTGCCCGTGCACGAGCATCTCGATTTTGTTCTCGTCTGCCACCTCGGGCGTCATGGAGTGCATATGCGTGAAGCCCTCGCGCGGACGGTAGACCTTGCTGCGGTCGACGTGGACGCGGTTCTTGTCCTGCCACACGCGCAGACCGCCGATGTCGATGTGGTCGCCTTCGTGCAAGGTGGTCCCGAAGAGATAGGGACGGTGGTGCGCTGACGCATTGGTGCGGTGGGCGATGGCATGGCGTACGTTGGGATGCAGGCGGAAGTAGGTGTGCCCGTTGACGACCTCGATTATGCGCGGTGCGGTGAACATGCCGATCCACTTGTCGTCGACGGGCTCGGGCATGCGCATCCAGCCCACCATGACGCGACGACCCTCGGCATCGGTCGTGGTCTGCGGCGCATAGAAGTCGTGGCCGTAGTCGGTGAGGCGCCGCTTGCCAGTGAACTCGATGGAGCAGCCCGCTTCGTCGTAGTCGACGACGAAGCAGACGCTTTGGTCGTCGCTGCCGCCCTCGTAGCCCATCAGCGAGGCGAGGAGCACGGTGCTCCCGTCGACCCTGAAGAGGTCGGGGCACTCGCACATCCAGCCGAGCTCGGGGTCGAGGACGGTGCGGTTGACGTACTCCCAGTTGACGAGGTCCTGGCTCCTGTAAAAGAGGACTTCCCCCTGCCTGCGATGGATGTTGCTGCCCAGGACCAGGTACCAGCCATCGGAACCCTGCCATACCTTCGGGTCGCGCGTGTGGGTGGCGTCGCCCAGCTCGGGGTCCTCGATGGGTGGGATGATGACGCGCTTGTCCTCGAAGTTGTTGAAGTTGCGGCCGTCGGGCGACTCGATGGTGAGCTGCGCCGAGGTGAAGTGGCCGGGAATGCACTTGTTGATGTCGTCGGGGTCGAACTCGTCGTAGTGGACGCCCGTGTAGAAGAGGCGGAGCCTGCCCCCGCTTTCGATGGCGCTGCCCGAGAAGCAACCGTTCTGGTCGGCGGGCTTGGAGGGGAACAGCGCGATGTCCTCCTGCTGCCAGTTGACGAGGTCGGGGCTGATGGCGTGTCCCCAGCAGATGGTCCCCCATTGTGTGGCATGGGGGAAGTACTGGTAGAAGAGGTGGTACTCGCCCTTGTAGTAGATGAACCCGTTGGGGTCGTTCATCCAGCCCCGATGCGTGTGGAAGTTGATGCTCTGCATGTGTGCCTCTCCGTGGTGGCTGTCTTGTGGCGTCGGGTCCTGCTCCTAGCGGTCGACGACGTAGTTGACGCTGATGGGCGACATGGGGTACCAGGTGGCGGTGGCCTCGGGGAAGTCGACGCTCACCCTGATGTCCTCGGCCTCGCTGTAGTAGCGGGTGCCGAAGACGGTCTCGCCGCCGTTGACGAAGATCTCGAGGACGGAGGTGTCCATGACGACGCGGACGTCGCGCACGGCATCGACCCTGGCGCGGCGGACCTTCCTGCCCTGGCCCGTCTCGTCGTCGATGAACTCCAACTCTGCCACCCCGTCGTGGAAGCGCAGCTCGAGGGCGTCGTCGAAGCGCAGGGTGCCTTCTCCCTCGATGCCAGAGACCACGAGGTCCGACACCTTGGGGATGCTGGCGCTGCCCTCGAAGGCGACCGCCTTCCCGCGGAGCGCGTCGATTTCCGCCACGGGGTTCTGAAGGATGTGTCCGTCCGGACCCAGCGCGAGCTCGCGCGGGACCGTGAGGCAGCCGCGCCAGGTGCTGGTGGGATTGTCGTAGGGTCGCACGTCGTTCTTGTCATGGGGCAGGCTCATCCAGCCTACGAGGAGCGTGCGGCCCCTCTCGTCTACGAGGGTCTGGCAGGCATAGAAGTCGAAGCCGTGGTCCCACTCGACGAAGGTCGTCTGGTCGATGGCGGCGTGTGGGGCCTTGGCGTCCATGAGCTCGTGGTCCTGGTGGAGAAGGTCCAGAAGGGTCCCCTCGATGGGGAAGTAGCCGTTGCCGTGCACGTTCTGGAGCATGTAGGGGAGGCCGAGCTCGTCCGTGCCCTGGGGGCAGGTGGCAAGGAACTCGTGGGGCGCGCCCTTCTCGTCTGCGAGGACGATGCGGTCGGGGCACTCCCACATGTAGCCGAAGGGCGTGGGGTCGGTGTTGGTGACCGAGCCCTCGAGCTCCCAGGCCTCGCCGTCCTCGGAGCGATAGCACAGAACCGCGCCGCGGCTGTCCTCGCGCGTCCTCGCGCCCAGCAGCATGTGGAAGGCGCCGTCCTGCTTCCAGACCTTGGGGTCGCGCACGTGGTTGGAGCAGTAGGCGGGGTATCCGGAGTTGTCGAGCACGACCTCCTTGGGGCCCAGGTGGATGCCGTTGTAGCTGCGCATGCGCGTCTGGTTGGCAAGGCGGCCGGCGAGCGTGCCGTCACCCTCGGGCAGGCGGACATTGCCCGTGTAGTAGTACCAGACCTCGCCGCCGTGGTCGGCGCCGTCCTCGGGGGTGGCGAGGTAGGCGCCTCCAGAGTAGGAGCCGTCCTTGTCGGAGGGGCAGTCGGGCATGACCTGGCAGCCCAGGAAGACCCAGTTGGTCAGGTCGCGGCTGACGTAGTGGCCCCAGCCGTGGGGGCTGTCGAAGTTGCCGGGGTACTCGGGGGCGTTCTGGCAGCAGATGTGATAGGTGCCGCGGAACTGGCACAGTCCGTTGGGGTCGCTGAGGGAGCCTTTCTGGGGTGCAAGGTGGAGTTTGGGACGCCAGGATTCGTCGCTCATGAAATGCCCCTTCCCTGGGTGTGCCGAGGCGTGCACGGACCCTGCCAGCACGTCTGCATATCTGCTTATAATCTTATCTGAGAACGATTTCATAGTATGCCAGGCGGCGGCGAGCGGCACCCGCGTCGTGCGAGTGGTTTTCCTGCCGTGCAGGGCGAGCTCCTATGATGTGTGTGTCTAGAGAGGGGGAGGAGCCCAGCCGATGGAAGCGCGCTTTGCGGAAGGCCGTGGGCCTCTGGTCCGCCTTGTGGGGCTCGCCCTCCTCACGACGATGCCGTTCTATGCGTTGACGGCGCCGAACCCAGCGTTGTCCGGCAACCAGGCGCTGGTGGCGCTCGGGCTTTGTGCGGGATTCGTCCTCGCTCGCGTTGTTCCGGATGGCCTCGCGCGACGGCTCCGAGCCGCTGGCGTCGTTGCCCTTGCGTCGCTGGCTTCCGTGGAGTGGGCGCTCTGCCTCTCGCTTGCGAGAATGTCACGATACGCATGGCCCTTCGACATGGATTGGTTCGCCTCCTTCCGGCACGCCTGGCTCCTGGCGACTCCCGTGCTTGCGTTCGCCTCCGCGCTCGCTCTCTCCTCATGCCCGTCCGGGGAGGAGACGCGTCTCCCTCGCGGCGCCTCGTGCGGCCTTGACGAGAAGAAGCCAAGCGGCGGAGGGGGTCTCGCCGCGATCGCGGCGGGTTTTCTCGTCAGGGGGCTGTCATATGCCGTCACGGCCGTCGTCGACGGTCGTATGGCGCCCGGCAGGCTCTGGACGACTGGCTTCTCTCCCGTGAACCTTGTCGTGATTCCCGTGGCGTCGCTGATCCTCCTGGGGGTGAGTGCGACCCCTGACGGCAAGCTGGACCCGATGCCCATGCGCGTGGGCGTCGGATCCTTTGCCTGGTGGTCCCTTACGAGGGTGATTCCCCTTGGTCAGGCGGTCTCGTGGCCGTATGCACTGCTCTCCCTCATTGCCGCGGCGTGCTGGCTGCCTCGCGCTCGTTGCCTCTTTGCCCTCTCCGCACATGGGGCCGAGGGACGACGGAGTCATTCGGCAGAGCCTGAGCCCTCGTTCGGAGACGGGCATGTGAGGCCGGACGAGGAGACCAGGGAGGCCCTGCTAGGCCTCGGGCTCGCTCCCCGCGAGCTCGAGGTGGCGGTCGGGGTCGTGTGCGGGGGGAGCTCCAGGGAGGTGGGCGAGCTTCTGGGGGTGAAGCCCGCAACGGTTCGCAGCACCATGGCACGCGTCTACAAAAAGGCCAGTGTGACGGGTAGGAAGGCGCTCCTCGAGCTCATCGGGATGTCAGATCGCCAACCCGCCGCCTATGGCCATTCGGACGGCGAGGAATCGGGGCGATTGGCGGCCGAGGGCTCGACGGGCGCACGGAGGGTGCCTGCGTCGGCTGCCTCACGCCCGCTCGAAGCGGCTGTCGCGACCGCGCTCCTGCTTCCCTGGGGCATCACTCTGCCTGCGTGGGGCGCGGGGCGACCGCTTGTCTATGGGGCCGCGCTCGCGTGCCTCATGACAGGCGGGGCCTCTTTGGCGGGTTGCCATCCTTCGGAAGGCCGTCGCGCCTCCCGTGTCGCCCTTGCCCTCGCTTCGATGCTGTCGCTCGGCATGGCTCGGTTTGCGGTAGGGGTGGGCGGGTATTGGATTCCCCTCGAGCTGACCGGTGCCCTTCTTGGCACCGCCATGCTGATCGAGCTGTTGTTGCAGCAGCAGACGGAGGCGGTGCCGGGTGGCTGGGGGCGCTGGGATAGCCTGGCGGGATGGGCCATGCTGCTGACATCCCTTTGCATGGGCGCCGCATGGGAGGAGACCTGGCGCGTGGGGCCGTGGTTCGCAGCCTCGCTGCAAACTACGGTTTTCCTGCTTCTGGTGACGGCAGGGGGCTTGTATCTGCTGGCAAGCGAGCGTCAGTACTTGCGGATGGCCCTCGCGCTTGCCTTGCTTGCCGTCTCGCTGTTGTCGAATGTCAGAGGTTCCCTGTTCGCACTCGCGGCGGCTTCCTGCGCATTGCTAGGGCGAAGGTTTGCGCGTGCGAAGTCGGCGACACCTGGTCCGTCCCTGCCGCTTGTCGCATTTGGGCTCGGCGTGGTTGCAGCTGACGTCCTGGTCAACCGCGTTGGCTTCCTGATGGTTGGCAACGAGGTGCTCACCCGACCCTTTGGGGGGCGTGGGGCGTTTGGGGGGATCTTCCTGAGCTCGTCCCTCCTCCTTGCGCTGTGTGCCGGGACGACGTTTGCGTGCCTCTGCCGGAGCGTCGAGGTGGCAGAGCGCCTGAGGGGCAGCCTTGACCGATCGGGCCTCACGCGCGAGAGGACCGAGCACCTCCTGCTTGGCCTCGGCTTCGGACAGACCGAGGCGGAGGTTGCGAGCGACATCGCCTATGGGTACTCCTCGCAGAAGATCTGTGAGCGCCGGTTCGTCTCCAGGGGAACGGTCAACACTGCCAGGCGTGCCGTCTACTCCTCGCTCGGCGTACATGGCAGGTCGCAGCTCGTAAATCTGTTGCTGCAGCTTAGCCGCCTGTAAACACCCCGTTTTCCACTTTCATATCGGCTGACTACAGACCCGTCGCGTTTGGCGGGCCATCGTTTGTGGTGGCGCGCCACCACCTTTGGTCGGTCAGACGAAAGGAAGCAAGATGAGGCTCGAACACATGTCCCATCTGAGTCTGTTTGCCATTGCACTTGCCTGTTGCCTAGCTGTCAATCCCACGGTCGCGCATGCAGGGTCCCTTGAGGAAGATTCTGCCACGGGGGATGCCGTCGAGGCGACCGCCGAACTTGAGGGGGCCTTCGAAGCTGGTGCCGTTGCGGGGGATGCCACCGAAGAGGCTGCCGTCCAGGAGGACGCTTCCGCAAAGGGCCCCATCGCGGATGAACAGATAGGGACGGAGGTGGCCCGGCGGGCGACTCCGCCAGGCCACCACTGGGAGGCTACGTGAAGAGGAATGAGCGCATCGCCGCCGCAGTGTTGCTCGCGGCCTGTCTTTTGGCGGCGCTTGCGTACAAGGGCTACGAGTCCCATTTAGACGCCCAAGTTTGCCACGAGATTCAAGAGGAGGAGAAGAGTCGAACGAAGGCGCAGGAGGGGGACGAGGTCACGATTGGGACCAAGGACGATCGCGAGGACTCTCCATTCCGCGGAACGATGCGCGTGCGCGTGGAGGATGCCGTCGTCTTTGACGGACCCGACCAGGCCCGCAAGGAGTTCGACGGTTGGGTGGAGGACGCATTCTACGCGGGAAACTACTTCAGCGAGGGAAGGCAGGGGGAGGACTTCGACTTGGTGTTGTTTCGCATCCACGTCTCGAATGTCGACGCAGAGCCACGGCACGCGACAAAGCTGGGCAACCAGCTGTTCATGATCGAGGGCGTGGCCGGGTTGCGCCCATGCATAGAGCATGCCTATCTGGATGGGCCTGGGACGGCAACCAAGGATGCCGAGCGCGGCTACTTTGGCATCGTCCCTGGCAGCGAGGGAGATTACGTCTTTGGATACGTGGTGAGAAGAGATGATGCGGACAAGGGGTCATTTACTGCGGGGAGTTGGGGCTACGGCGGCTACGAGGTGCCATTGGCTCCCAGGGATCTGAGGGGGCAGTCATGAGGACATTGCTGGCGCTGGAGCTCAACAAGGTTCTGAGGAGCAAATGGTTTGCCACGGCCTTGCTCGTTGCCGTGGCGCTTGCCGTTGCCTCTGCCGTTTGTGGGATCGCGAGCGTGCGTGAATGGGAGAGCCTCAAGGAAGGAGGTGTCCGCGAGTACATCGTCACATCCAAACGGGGGAGCTATGGCAGGAGCCTCCTGTTGCACAGCAACCTGCCGCGCGAGGCGTTCTTTCAGCTTGTGGCCCTCCTGGCGGCCCTTGCTGGCTCATGCTCGCTGAGGTCTGAGCTTGACTGTGGGGTCGCGAACCAGATGCTCGTGCGCGCGTCGAGGAGTCGCTATCTTGCGTCCAAGTGCATCGCGGTATTCTGTTCGGGCGCCTTGGTCGTGGGCGTGCCTCTGGCGCTGAACTTCCTTGTCCTTTCCTGTGCGCTCCCAGGCTATGCGCCCGAGGCGCTCGACAACCTGTACATCGGGCTTTCGGCACAGGAGACCCTCTCTTGGCTCCTGTACTCACGGCCCCTTTTGTACCTTGTGGTCAACCTTGTTGTTGATGCCGCGCTATGCGGAATCTGGTCCGTTCTGGTGCTCGCCGCCTCCTTGGTCATCAAGAACCGCGTCATATTGCTTGCGGGCTCGTATCTGCTCACCCTCGGCTCGCTGCAGCTGGGCAAAGTCATCTTCTACATCGCGAGAGTGGGTGGATTCCGCTTCGACATGATTTCCGTGCTGGAGGGCGTATGCGAGGGACCGTTGCGCAGCGGTGTCGCAATGGCGGCAATGGCGCTGCTCATGCTCGCGGTCTCCCTTGCGACCCTGCGTCTTCGAAGGGACGGTGACGTCCTGTGACCTTCGCAAACCTTGTGAGGTCTGACCTTTCGGAAGGCCTTCGCTCGACGCGAGGGCGGGTGGCCCTGCTGGCCGTGGGGGGCGGCTGCCTATCGTTTCTGCAGCTTCTCTTCACCATGGCAATAGACTATTGGGATCCCCCCTTCACCTTCGGCGAGGCCATTGTGGCGGCCATGGGTGGGATGAGCGTCTTTGACCCTGATCATGAGGTGGCTTTCCGGTTTCCGGCTGGGTGGATGCTAATGCTCATGCTTGTCGCGTACATACCCCTGAGCTATCCGTACAGGGATCTCATGGGGTATGGGAGGGAAGTCCTCGTTGCGTCAGGTAGCAGGTGGTCGTGGTGGCTCTCCAAGTGCCTGTGGGTGACGCTTGTCGCCCTGCTTGGCTGCGCCCTGCTCGTTGTCGCCTGTGCCATCGTCTCCCTGTTGTGGGGAGGAGAGCCTTCCCTTTTGGTCCCCGATGGCTTCCTGGAATGCGCGGGACTTGGCTCGGAGCTTGCTGGCCCCTATGACCTCAGGCCCTTCGTCCTTGTGTTTCCCTTGATGGTCGTTGCCGTCTGCCTGCTCCAGCTAGCGCTGTCCCTCGCGCTGGGCCCGACTCTGGCATTTGCGTCCACCTCGGTCGTCCTCCTGGCGTCGGCGTATCTGTTCCACCCCCTTCTGCCGGGCGAATACCTCATGATCGCACGGCTTGACCTGTCGATTCCAAATGGCATGAGCCTGAGGAGCGGTGCCATCTATGCCCTGGTCATAGCGGCGGCAAGCGTGCTGGTTGGAGGTCTTCACTTTTCGCGGATGGATTGCATAGACAAGGAGCTCTCGATATGAGGGGAAGTCTGGTCGTGACAGATCCTGGCACCGGCGTCGCGTCTGGCGATGCATGCTCCGGCTGTGCCGTAGAGGTCAGTGGGTTGTCCAAGCGGCTGAGGGGCGTGAGCGTCCTAGACGACGTCAGCCTGTGCGCGGACGCTGGCGAAACGATTGGCCTTTCCGGACAGAACGGCTCGGGAAAGACGATGCTCATGCGCGCCATCGCGGGGTTGATCAGGCCGAATGCCGGAAGGGTGACCATCGACGGCAAGGACCTGTGGAAGGACATCCCCTTCCCTCCCAGCGTGGGCCTCCTGCTGGAGGGCCCCGCCTTCCTGGCTGACCGCAGCGGGAGGGACAACCTGAGGCTCCTCGCCTCCATCAAGGGGCTGGCAAACGAGGATGACTGCCTGGCCGCCCTGCGTGACGTCGGGCTTGATCCAGACGACAGGCGTCCGTATCGCAAGTACTCGCTGGGAATGAAGCAACGGCTCGGCATTGCCGGGGCGCTTTTCGAGCGGCCCTCGCTCCTGCTGCTCGACGAGCCCACGAACGCTCTCGACGCGGATGGTGTGGAGATGCTGAAGAGGCTGGTGAGGCGCGAGCAGCGGCGTGGTGCGACGATTGTCCTGGCGTGCCATGCGGCAGACATCCTCCGGGAGCTTTCCCACGAGGTCTACCACATTGCGGAGGGGCGGATCGATGGGCACGAGGAGCTGAGGCAGCCATGAGGCGTGGTCGTGCTTGGAGCGCGTTGACCTTGGCGCTGGTCGCCTGCGCAGTCGCCGTTGCCCTGGCGGCGCGCATCTGGGTGGTGAACGCGAGGGCTCCCGTCATCCCCGAGGAGTGGTTCCAGGCCAACGAGGACGTTCCCCTGGAAGGTGCCTTTGCCGAATACAGGTACGAGAACACGAGGGGGTATTCGATCTGCGTGACGGACGCGCGCCGCATGTCCGTCAGGGAATACCTGGCCGAGTTCAGCAAGGACGACGATGCCGCACGCGTGCAGATGGAGCGGCTCGCCCAAGAGGGGACGGACCTGGATGCCAAGACGCTGCTGGTCGCCGACATAACGATGAAGAACGAGAAGGGGGCGGAGGACGAGAGGGGCTACCTCGACTCCATCGGGTGGTCCGTCAAGTGCCCTGAGACGCCGGCGTATTGGATCAGGGTGCAATCCATGCTGTTCTCCTGCTCCGTCCCCCAGATCAATGGCTCCTACAAGCTCTCGATCAGGCCGAAGACCGAGTACGTGATCCATGTGCCCTTCGCGTCGACGATGTTCGAGGCGACGTTCCCACAGCCGTATGACTACCAGTACCTTCCCACGTTGGAGCCGGGTGAATACGGCTTCGTGGTCACGAAGGGGCCGGTGAGGAAGGTCGTCCACCTGGACGTCGCATAGGACGTCCTGGGCGTGCGCCGGGTGGTGCGCGCCGCCCCTCTCGCCTCCACTTGTGTGCTTATTTTGAGCGCTCGGGGCATTGGAATGCTGCTGTATACTTTTAAGGCTTTTCCACTGAGCCCCGTAACCTCATAGGAAAAAGCGTACCGATACGTAGTACATGGAGGAGTCAAATGAAGTCGACTCATTACGCCAAGCCTGGCGAGGTCGAGCGCAACTGGGTGCTCATCGACGCCGACGGCGCCACGCTGGGACGCCTTGCCACCAAGGCTGCCATGATTCTTCGTGGCAAGAACAAGCCCCAGTACACCCCCAACGCCGACACGGGTGACTTCGTGGTGGTCATCAACGCCGACAAGGTCCAGCTTACCGGCGTCAAGGCCGACCACAAGTCCTACTGGCGCTACTCCGGCTGGCTGGGCGGCCTCAAGACCGAGTCCTTCAGGGAGGCCATGGCCAAGCACCCCGAGCGCGTCGTCGAGCACGCCATCAAGGGCATGCTCCCCAAGACGACCCTTGGTCGCCAGCAGGGCATGAAGCTCAAGGTTTACGCTGGTCCCGAGCACCCGCACACCGCTCAGAACCCCGTCAAGATCGATCTGGAGGCTTAACCGATGGCTGACAACACCGCTGTTTACACCGGCACCGGCCGTCGCAAGGAGGCCGTCGCCCGCGTCCGTCTGGTTCCCGGCACCGGCAAGGTCACCGTCAACGGCCGCGACGCCGCCAACTACTTTGGCCGCCAGCAGCTCGTCGACAACGCGACCGCTCCCTTCCGCGTGACCGACACCGTCGACCGCTTCGACGTCTTTGCCAACTGCGATGGCGGCGGCATCAACGGCCAGTCCGGCGCCCTGCGCCTGGGCATCGCCCGCGCTCTCCTCGAGGCTGGCGAGTATCGCGCCGATCTCAAGAAGGCCGGTTTCCTCACCCGTGACGCCCGCGCCGTCGAGCGCAAGAAGTACGGCCTGAAGAAGGCCCGCAAGCGCCCGCAGTTCTCCAAGCGCTAGCCTCCTCTGGCCTTTCGCGAATCTGGGACCCGCTTCGGCGGGTCCTTTTTTTAAAGGCTTTAGCCTGTGCTGCGCGTACTTTGCGCGGCACAAAGAACCACCCGCTGTGCGGGTGGGGCCCACTTCTGCTACGCAACGGAAAGCCTTCCCCTCTGGCATGGTGGTTGTTCAGGCCATCATGCCCCGAGAGGGGGAGGTGGTCGCCGTGGCCCAGAGGGCCAACGGCCTCGCGCACACGAAGCGGCTCTGCAAGCACCACGTCGTGTTCGCACCCAAGCATAGGAGAAAGGCGACCTACAGCCAGCACGGGGCGGACCTCGGGGAGATACTGAGGACGCTGTGCCAGTGGAAGGGGGTGGAGATAATCGAGGGTCGCCTCATGCCCGACCACGTGCACATGCTGGTCAGCATCCCGCCCAGGATCGGCGTCTCGAGCCTCGTGGGCTACCAGAAGGGGAAGAGCTCGCCGCTCACGTTCGACGGGCACGCGAACCTGAAGCACGAGTTCGGGAACAGGAAGTTCTGGGCCGAGGGCTACTACGTGTCGACCGTCGGACTGAACAAGGCGACGATGGCCAAGTGCATCCGCGAGCAGGAGAGGGCGGACATCGCCCTGGACAGGCCGGGCGTCAAGGAGTGCGGGGGCCCGTTTAGGAGAAGCTAGCGCCACGCCCGTCTGCCGGGCGCGCCATGAGTCAAGGGGCCATGGGGCCTGAGCGAAGCGAAGGCCAGGAACTTGAGTCCCTGGCCGGCACCATCAGGGCTATACCCTTAGAGCAGACCACCCGCTGTGCGGGTGGTCGTGATTTGTGGCGCGGGGGTGCGGCGTGCGCGACGGCGTCCGACGCGCGTGAAGTATTGTCGATGGCGTCCGACACGTGCGAGAGAGCGACGGCAACGTCCAACGCGCGCAACCTCTGCTCGGCAACGCCCAGCGCGCGCGAAAAAGCGCCGACAACGCCCGACGCGTCTGTCTCCCCTCCGCCAACTGCGCAAACACGGAGGCGAGAGACGCGTTGGGCGCTTTCGAGAGAATTTGAGACGCGCCGGGCGCTCTCGCGAGGAGGCCGGACGCATCGGACGCTCTTGTTCCTTTGGACACTTTTCGAGGTGGGTTGGTCCATTTCTGTCCACGGAGACAAGATGCGGCGCGCGTTGGGCGCTTTCGTCGAAGAACGACACGTGTTGAGCGCCTTCGCGTGAGCGGCACGCGCCAGGCGGGACGGTGCGGCCAAACCCGTGGCGATCGCGAGCGATCGCGCGAGCCGCCCCGCCCGCCCCATCGTCCGAATCGCCGCCCGGACAGCCTTTTGGCGGGCGCTCGGTACCCATAGCCGTACAAATTTTCAATCACCATCACAATTTGTAATCACTCGATATACTTAGTAAAACATAACGTGTCCCGCGCAGACGGTGTAGGCACGAACGGCCCAAGAAAACGACGAAGGGGAGGCGAGAGGAGCATGGACAACCCGGCGCACGCCCTGGGCAGGCGCCCGCGTCACGCCAGATACCCCCTGCAGCTCCTCGCGCTCGCGCTCGCCGTGATCGTCGCGGCCCTCGTCTCCCTGGTCCTGGGCCGCTACCACATGAGCGTGGGAGAGGTGCTGGGCATGCTCGCCAGCCGCGTGGTGCCCGTCTCGCCCAGCTGGACCGTCCAGCAGGAGACCCTCTTCTTCAACGTCCGCCTCCCGCGCGTCGTCATGGCGCTCATGGTGGGCTGCTCGCTCTCCGCGTCGGGCGCGACGTTCCAGGGCGTGTTCCAGAACCCGCTCGTCTCGCCGGACTTCCTCGGCGCCTCCCAGGGCGCGGCGTTCGGCGCCTGCCTGGCCATCCTGCTCTCGTGGGGCGCCCTGGCCACCTCGGTCGCCGCCTTCGTGGCGTCGATGGCCTCGGTGGTCGTCGTCCTGCTGGTGAGCTCGCGCGCCAAGGGCAACCGCATCCTGGTCACCGTGCTCGCGGGCGTCATGGTGAGCTCGCTCTTCCAGGCGGGCGTCTCGTACACCAAGCTGGTGGCCGACCCCAACGTGCAGCTCCAGGCCATCACCTTCTGGCTCATGGGCTCGCTGGTGAGCGCGCGCCCGCGCGACGTCGCGCTCGTGGCGCTTCCCATGCTGGTGGGCAACGTGGGGCTGCTGTGCCAGCGCTGGCGCGTCAACGCGCTCACCATGGGGGACGACGAGGCGCTCAGCATGGGCGTGGACGCCCCGCGCGTGCGCGCCGCCTGCGTCGTGTTCGCCACGCTCGTCACGGCGGCGAGCGTCTCGGTCACCGGAATCATCGGGTGGGTGGGGCTGGTCGTCCCCCACCTCGCTCGCGGAATCGTGGGGGTCGACTACCGGCGCCTCTTGCCTGCGAGCATGCTCCTGGGCGGCGTCTTCCTGCTCGTGGTGGACGACGTCGCGCGCCTCGCGACCACGGCCGAGATCCCCATAGGCATCCTGACGGCCTTCGTCGGTGCCCCCTTCTTCATGTGGCTCATCACGAGGAGGAGGCGAGCATGAGCTTCTCCGTCACCGACCTGTCTTTCTCGTACGGGAGGAACAGGGTCCTGAGCGGCCTGAGCTTCGACGTCCCCGACGGCAGCCTGACCAGCGTCCTAGGCCCGAACGGCGTGGGAAAGACGACGCTCTTCCGCTGCCTGCTGGGGCTGCGCCTCGGCTATTCCGGGACCATCCTCGTCAACGGCTCCGACGTGCGATCCCTCTCGGTGCGGGAACGCGCGCGCCAGATGGCGTACATCCCGCAGGCGCACACCAACGTCTTCGACTACGAGGTCGTCGACATGGTGCTCATGGCCTGCGGGACCGACCTGGGAATGCTGAGGACCCCTACGCGCCGCCACGAGGGGCGCGCCATGGCCGCCCTCGAGCGGGTGGGTATCGACGGCCTCGCGCACTCCAGCGTCAGCCGGCTCTCGGGCGGGCAGCTGCAGCTCGTCCTCGTCGCGCGGGCGATCGCGCAGGACGCCCGCGCGCTGGTCCTGGACGAGCCCACGAGCGCGCTCGACTTCGCGAACGCCGACAAAGTGCTCGCCCTGGCCCGCGAGCTCGCCGGGGAGGGGCACTCGGTGGTCGTCTCGACCCATCGGCCCGAGCAGGCGTACCTCTACTCGGACCAGGTCATCGCCATGGGCTCGGGCGGGTCCATCGGATGCGGGACCCCGCAGGAGGTCATCACCACAAGGAACATGAGCGAGCTCTATGGCATCGACGTCTCCGTGAGCTCGCTCTTCGAGGACCGGGCCCGCGCCTGCACGCCGTCGGCCCGGCTCGCCAAGACACGCTGACCGTTCCGAAGCGCATCCCATCGCGGATGGACCGCGAGGCGCTACGGCAAGAAGGGAGTACGAAGTGAGGGGGACGCAGTTGACGAGGAGGGCGCTTCTCGCCCTGTTCTCCGGGGCGCTGGCGCTGAGCCTCACGGGCGGGCTGACCGCCTGCGGCAGCGCGAAGGAGCCCGACGCGGGCAGTGCCGCGCCGCAGGAACAGCAGCAGGCAAGCACGAGGAAGTTCACCGACTCCTGCGGCCGCGAGGTCGAGCTTCCGGCAAACGTCACCAAGATCGCCGCCTCGGGCCCCCTCGCCCAGCAGGTCCTGCTGACCATCGCCCCCGAACAGATGGTGGGGCTCTCCACCAAGGTCGGCGACAAGCAGCTGGCGTACCTGGGCAACGGCCTGAGCGACCTGCCCGTCTACGGGCAGATCTACGGCGGCAAGGGAGACTTCAACAAGGAGGCCGTCGCCGAGGCCAAGCCGGACGTCATCATCGACCTGGGCGAGGCGAAGAAGACCATCAGGGAGGACATGGACAACCTCCAGTCCGAGCTGGGGATCCCCTGCGTGCACATCGAGTCGTCGTTCGACAGCTACGACCAGGCCTACGCCAAGCTGGGCGAGCTCCTGGGCAAGGAGGACCGCGCCGCGGAGCTCTCCAGCTACTGCAAGAAGGCGTACGACGAGGTGAAGGGCGTGGTGTCGGGCCTCTCTGAGTCCGACCGCGCGCAGGTTGCCTATCTGCTGGGCGACTCCGGCCTCAACGCCATCGCCAAGGGCAGCTTCCAGGGCTCCGTCGTGGACTTCGTCGCGAACAACGCCATCGAGGTGGAGAAGGCCGGCGGTTCCGGCAAGGGCGTGGAGGTCAGCCTCGAGCAGATCGCCGCGGCGGATCCCAAGATGATCGTCTTCGGCCCCGGCAGCATCTATGACAGCGTCGCGGACGACCCCGCGTGGGCGGACGTCTCGGCCATCAAGACGGGCAACTACTACCAGGTCCCGGGCACGCCCTACAACTGGCTTTCTGGTCCTCCCTCCGTCAACCAGGTGCTAGGCATGCAGTGGCTCGCGCGCATCTGCTACCCCGACAAGTTCCAGACGGGCGTCGAGGACGTGGCGAAGGACTACTACAAGACCTTCTACGGCCACGAGCTGACCGACGCCGAGCTCCGGGACCTCCTGGCGGGTGCGCTTCCTAAGAACTAGTCCCAACCAGTCCCGCCGAGCAGGCGCCTTGGCACTCGACTGCCTGGCTGCAAGGGCTCCGGTTCGCCCCAGGCGTCCCGGAGCCCTTCCGCTGCCGCCTCGAGGAGCGCCGGTCGCACGACGACGACCGCGTCCTCCCACGCGGCGCAGGGGCCGGCGTCGAGCAGCGCGAGGGCGGACCGCAGCCCCTCCCCGCGCGCGAGTTCGAGCGGGCCGAGCTCGTCGACCACCATGACGCCGGGCCTTGCGGCGAGCTCGCCGCGGCGGGCAAGGAGCGCCTCGAAGTGGTCGTTGACGTGCAGGAGCGCTGAGTCGGAGATGTCCCAGTCAAGGCCCGCCCTGCGCGACTGCGCGCAGCCGCCGTCGCCCGCCGGGCCGGCGGATGCGGGAGACGCAAACGAGAGGAGCGTGCGGTCAGGCAGCAGCAGGTTGTCGATGCCGACCTTCGCGAGGATCCCGTCGACGCTGGCCCAGCGGCCGGGCGCGAGGACGCCATACGTCGGGACGCCGAGCGCGTCCCGCCGCGTGAGGAGGGCCTGCAGCCAGCGCGTCTTGCCGCTTCGTTGCGGCGAGCTCAGCAGGTACAGCACCTTCACCCCCGGTCTCTTGCGCCCGGTGCGTCCGCCGGGCACGCGCGAGCGCACGCGTTGGGCGTCGGGCAGGACGCCGGGCACGCGCGAGCGCACGCCTCCGCCAATCCACCACGCAATTGCGCACGCCTCGGAAATCCAGCACGCGCAAGCGCACACGAGGGCGCCTTGCCATCTGCGCAAACGCGAGCGTGCGTGTGCGCAATAGCGTAGCGGATGCCAGCGGCGTGCGTAGTCGCGTGCTCGATGCACGGGCGACCGGTATGCGTGAGCAACCGACCTGCGCGAGCAGCCGACCCGCGCGCAACTCGCACACGCAGGCGACCCGCACGACCTCCGCCCACACCGTCCTCGACGGAAGGCGCGCGCCCACCGACTCCCTGTGCCCGTCCGCCGTCGCCGGGGAATAAGCGAGACAAGGCGGAATCTGCCGTCGCGCGTGCCGCCTATGGTCCACCCCCCTACGAGAGGAGTAGCTATGGGACGCAGGCCTATCAGGGTTGTTCAGTACGGGTGCGGGAAGATGGCGAAGTACACCCTGCGCTACCTCCACGAGCACGGCGCGCAGGTCGTCGGGGCGATTGACGTCAACCCCGAGGTCGTGGGCATGGACGTGGGAGACTTCGCGGGACTTCCCGTCAAGCTGGGCGTGAGGATCTCTGACGACGCGGATGGCGTCCTGGACCAGTGCGCCCCCGACATCGCCGTGCTCGAGCTGTTCAGCCTCCTCACCGACATCGAGCCCATGGCGGAGAGGTGCGTGCGGCGCGGCATCAGCGTCATCACCACCTGCGAGGAGTGCACCTTCCCCTGGACCACCTCCTCCGCCGCCACCAACCGCATCGACGCAATCGCGCGCGAGACGGGCTGCACCATGGTCGGTGCCGGGATGGAGGACGTCTTCTGGGTCCACATAGTGGGACTCCTTGCCGGCGCGGTGAACCGGATCGACCGCATAGAGGGCGCCGTGAGCTACAACGTGGAGGACTACGGCCTGGCGCTGGCCAAGGCGCACGGCGTGGGACTCACCCCAGAGGAGTTCGAGCGCACGCTTGCCCATCCCGACGAGGTCGTTCCCTCCTACGTGTGGAACTCCAACGAGTGCTTGGCGCAGCATCTGGGACTCACGGTCTTGGGGGTCATCCAAGAGAACGTGCCCTACGTCGCCGAGAAGGACACCTACTCGCAGACCATGGGCGCCACCGTGCCCGTCGGCAGGGTCATAGGCATGAACACGAGGGTCACCACGAGGACCTACCAGGGCATTGACATCGTCACCTCGCAGATCGGCAAGGTGTACGGGCCGGACGACGGGGACCTCTGCGACTGGAAGATCGTGGGGGAGCCCGACACCAGCTTCCACGTAGACAAGCCTGCCACGGTGGAGCACACCTGCGCGACCATAGCCAACCGCATTCCCACGGTGCTTGCCGCCCCGGCTGGGTACCACACCCTCGACGAGCTCGAGCCACTGAGGCACCTGGTGCAGCCCATGATGGTCGACGAGGGCTGCGGCTGCTGCTAGGCCTCGCCTTCGCGCTCGCTTCGATGGACCGACGCACGGCGGCGCCCGCAGGTTCCGAAAGGGGCACCCTGCGGGCGCCGCCTACTGCGTAGAGCTGTTTGCTGACGGCCACCGCAGGCGGTCATCCCCGCCTGATGCGCGCGGTGCGTTGATTAACTAATTAAGCAAAAGTAGATGCATCTAAGCAGGTGCATTGAATAAATTGCTTTCGATACATTTCAATTTGTGTATTACATCTACCGTTTGGCACCACTTCCTGACTATTCGCGGAAGATAACTGCCAAACCAAACAAACTTTAAGATGCCTAATAACGATTTAGCTATCCTATGTCTACCGTTGTTTTAACTTGAAAACAACGGAACGAGGTGCCTCCGAGCTGGGCGTCACTTCGCGCGGCCCTCGGGCTTCTTGGTCGTCACGAATCGGCGCGCATCGGGGCAAGCACGAGGTTTGCCTGGGACCACAGGGCGTACATGGACTGACGAAAGGTGAATCGCATGGTTGGTCTTCCAAAGAGGAGAAGGTTTGCGGCACTGGTCTTTGCCGCAGTTCTGACGCTGGGGCTGTTCCTGCCCCTGGGAGCGCGAGTAGCGCTTGCCACGGTAGTTCCATGGAACAGCAAGGTCACAGTGCTCGCCGAGGGCAAGAACGAAGATAACCCCAAGAGCGAGGGCGGGCAGTACATCGACGTGAGCATGACGTTTGCGGAGGGTGCACCCCAGGTAAGTGCCGCAGATGCGACGACCTATCTGCAGAACAACGTCACCATCGCGGGGCGCTCGCTCAACTCGCCTACCTACACGCGTGACATCACCAATGTGAACGTAAGTGGGAACGTAATCACGTTCAGGATCGGCAAAAACCGCACGTCTCCGAACGGCAAGACTGCCAACTACAACGGCAAGCTGTTCATTGCTGCTAATGGTGCCTTTGCAGGCAAGATGGGAGATGCTCCCGTCGAGACGCTGATAGGCACCGGGGTTGCCATCGACAACCCAGATGGCACCCTCAACACAGACGGCTCGAAGACGTTTACTATCACCCATGCCGCCAACAACCGTGGCATGGTGCATGTGCTTATCAAGGATGGAGAAAGCGCCCTTTTTGAAGGAACCGGAACGTTCTCCAATGGTGGACTGACAGTTCATGCGCACACGTTCGACTCGCAGACACCGGCAGATTTTGCACAGCTTATCTGCAATGCGGTTCCTGAAGGAAGCGTTGATTACACGTTCACGTCAGGGACGGACGGAAGCTTTACCGTCTCCCACGATGGGCAGAGTTGCACGAATGTCAAGGCCTACATCTACGACGGGGCGTTCCTGAACGGCATTCATGGTTCGGTGGGTGACATCACCGAGCCGGAGATGTCCAACTAGTCACGTACCTCCCGTGCCTGCCCGTGCATGCGACGTGTTGGGGGGGTGGGCAGTCTCACGATTGCCCACCCCCTCTTTTTGAGAGGAGAGAGTAGAGGATGAGCAAGCCCAAGGACGAAAGCTTGGACCTGGGTTTGGGCATGCGCTGCCTTGGCAGCGCGGTCATGTCCCTGGTGCTTATCGGGTCGATGCTGCCAACGGCAGCTTTGGCCGAGGTGGTTCGCCGGGATGATGCGACCGTGGCCCAGTCCATCGTTACGGAGGCACAGGCTGCACCTTCCATTGATGCCGAGGAATCCGGGGCGACCACGACGTCCCCGTCTGCAGGAGAATCATCTGCAGAGACGTCCGTCGCAGGTGAGGCATCCGCCGAAGACGAGATGCCTGCCGAATGGGCGGGAAACAGCGAAGTGCCTGCCACTTCATCCTCCACTGATGAACTTTCAGGTGAGACTAGCTCCGATGTTGCGGTGACACCTTTCTCCCCTCCTGGTTCTTCTGGGGCGGAGATGGCCTCTCCCGTTGCCGTGGCGCAAGTGCCTGCCGAGCCCGCGTCACTTCCCAAGAAGGGAACGTTTGAAGTCGAGGGCGTGACTTGGGAGTACAGAAACTTCAAGGACAAGCTCACTCTTACAGCCTGTCACGTTGATGGAGCCCGGGACGAGCTGATAGTCCCAACCGAATATAGCAATCTGCCTGTATATGCCATTAGATCTAGCGCGCTAAGTGACTTGAAGGGCGTAAGAAAGCTCGTAGTGCCTTCGGACATGCGACTCCTTGGCGGCGTCAATAGAGCTGAAATCGAGGAGCTTGTTGTCGGAGACAACGCTCATCTGCTGACTGGAAGCAAGGGGTTCAGCACATGCCCCAACCTTAAGAAGGTGACGATAGGAGAGAACGTAGAGGCTCGGTTTGGAGTTTTTGAGGGATGCCAGAGCATCACCGATGCAGACGTGGCTTCAAGCGCCGAGGGAATGTTCATGGGATGCACGTCTCTCAAGAACGTTTACATGGCCAACGCGTCCAATATACCAGCATACATGTTTTATGGCTGCTCATCGCTCGGCTCATTCGATCTTTCT
The DNA here is from genome assembly GCF_048189965.1 of Olsenella phocaeensis. Classification (NCBI taxonomy): domain Bacteria; kingdom Bacillati; phylum Actinomycetota; class Coriobacteriia; order Coriobacteriales; family Atopobiaceae; genus Olsenella; species Olsenella phocaeensis. The sequence goes on from NZ_DBEZHV010000012.1 coordinate 59,819, forward strand.
CATACCACCGAGATAGGGGGGTATGCATTCAGAGAATCCGGAATCGCTGGAGAGCTTGTGATTCCGGATTCTGTGACCTCCATCGGAGAGCGGGCCTTCCTTGGGACCAAGATTACTTCGCTGAGCATTCCTGCGACGGTAGAGAAAATGGGTCAAGGTGCCTTCCATGGGACCCCTCTCGAATCCATAATGATCGACACTTCTGCTACTGCAGATGGCATTTTTTCCCAGGCCCCGAACATTAAGTACATCACTGTCGGGCCCCACGTCAGCTCCTTCCACAAGTCGACATTCCAGGGAACTCCCGAAGGCGCCCTGGTGACCATAGATCCTGACAACGAGCACTTCAAGACGACCGACCATCACGACGTCGTGAGCAGGGACACCGGAGAGCAGCTCTACCCCTACATCAAGCCCGCCCCCACGCCGCCTACGGAGATTCGGCATATCGACTATGGCACCACCGAGGTCAATGTCGGATCTTCTATAGAGAAAATCTCTGACACTGCTTTCCTTCGTGACTACCTACATAGGAAGGATGAGAACAATGGGTTTCTTTGCATCAAAACCATAACGGTCGACCCGGCGAACACGCACTTCTGCGTCGACGAGCAGGGGATACTCTACACTGCCGACATGAGCGAGCTGATCAAGGCGCCCTGCACGCTTGAGAAGGTCACCATTCCGGCCTCGGTCAGGGTGATAAAAAGGGCGGCGTTCTGTTACTGCCCCAAGCTCAAGGAAGTCGACATTCCCGAGGGGGTCCAGGACGTCAGTCACGAGGCGTTCAGTGAGTGCACGTCGCTTGTTCGAGTGGGGCTCCCCAGCACATTGAGATCGCTGGGGGCGATGGCCTTCCAGAACTGCCCCCTTACGTCCATCGACCTTCCGGAGGGGCTGCTCGACATTGGCATGGGGGCGTTCGAGGGCACCCATCTCTCGTCGCTCAGGCTCCCATCCTCCCTGGTGAGCAAGGACAGCAAGATGAAGTCCCCCGAGGACTTCAGCGCGGATCCGGACACCGGCGAGGACTGGGCCCTCTTCTATGGGGATAACTCCTCCCCAAGCATAGGCTATAACTGGGCGTCCTTCCTTCCTGGTGTGAATCCCTACGTCAAGTCGATCGACCTGTCGGCATACAAGGCGTCGTTCATTCCCAACTATGCGTTCAGGGGGCTTGTGGGCCTCAATGAGATACTCCTCCCGTTCAACGTGACCCAGGTGGGCTACGGGTCGTTCAACCACTGCCTGGGCCTCAAGGACGTCTACGTCTACTCGCCCACCAACTTCTCCGCCCGTTCCGGAGGCGATATACAGGGCAATTCCGGAAGCGGCATACCGGGGGAGTCCTACCAGCTCAACGTGCCCAGCTCCTTCTCGTACTACAAGCGCGAGAACGGCGTGGGGCAGCGCTACCACGACATGCAGGGACTCAACTTCTACGGTGCGGCGTACAAGGACAACGCGCTCATCAAGTTCTGCACCGACTCGAAGAACAACTTCATCCCCATCGTCATCCTGCAGAGCGGCAAGACCGTCTTCGGCGACTACGACGTGACCTACGGGACCGAACGCTTCGACTACAACCACCTCGAGGTCGTGGACTCCTCGAAGGCGACGGAGGCCGAGGCATCGAGCGTCCCCGTGGGCGGCACGCCGGCGGTGCGCGCGGTCTTCGGCGACTACGACACCATGCGCGTGCTCGAGACCGGCAAGGGCTGCACCGTCGCCTACTTCGACGAGCAGGGAAACCCCGTCACCTCCTTCGAGAAGGCGGGCGTCTACACCGCCAGCGTGATCGGCGACGGCAAGAGCGTCATCGGAACGCGCCAGATGAAGTTCCAGGTGGGCGAGGTTCCCCCCACGCCCGAGAAGCCCGATCCCGACAAGCCGAACCCGAATCCGGACAAGCCGGGCACCGACCCGGGCAAGGTGGTTCCCGGCGGGTCGAAGGGTACGACCGATCCAAACGTCACGAAGCCTGCCGCGAAGGCGCCCGCAGCCGTCCTGGCCCCGCCCCCGGCACCCTCGGGGCTGCGCCAGGTGGGCTCCGGCTCGTCGCCCGCGCCTGCCCCGCGGAGCACCGCGAGCGTGCCCAAGAAGAGCGCCCCCTCCCAGGGGCAGCCCTCCACGACACCGGACCGCACGAGCTCCGTGCTGCACCGTGACGCCACGGGCACCCCAGCGTCCGCAGCGCCCGAAGCGGAGAAGGCGGCGGCCACGCCCAGCGGAGTCTCTGCTGCCAAGGATGCCAGTCCCGCCACGCACGTGGCAGCCGCTGGCGTCGGTGCCCTCGCGACCCTGCTCGGCTTCTTCGCCACACGCAGGCGCACGGGTTCGAACGAACTATAGCCCTCTGCGCGCGGGGCCCGCATCGGGCGGACCCCGCGCCCGGCGCCCATGCCGCAGGCATCCGTCGATGCCTGCGGCATGGCCATGGGCAAAGCCCCCAGATGGAGGAAGGTGGTCTGCATGAGCTCGCGGTTCTCCCTTGCCAGGGTCGTCCCGCCCCTGGTGGTGGCGGTGGTGTTGCTGGGCCTCTTCCCGGGCACCGCGCTCGCCGTGGTCAACCTGGGGACGGTGAGCGTCACGATGCAGGGGGAGGTCTCCCTCGACAGCGGGACGTCCGTGACCGTCATGGCCGCGCCGTCCCCCGCATACAGCGACCAGCTGCCCAACTGCATGGCGGACTTCTGCCCCAGCGGCTGCGAGTTTGGGATGGAGGGCGGCACGGGAACGGCCTGCCTGGACAAGGGAACGGGGCAGTGCACCTGCTTCGGCTATGGCTACAGCCGCTACTACCCGTCCTGCACAGCCTCGTCGTCGGACCCGTCCGTGGCGAGGGCCTCGTGGGGCGGTGACGTGCTGAGCATCAGGGGATGCAGGCCCGGCACCGCCACGGTCACCGTGTACCCGGTCATGCGGCTGTTCACCAGCGAGCCCGCGAGCATCGTGGTGACGGTCAACGAGGTGGCCTCTCCCTCCCAGGACGACGGGGGAGACCCAACCGACACGCCCCCGTCGGGCGGCGGCACGTCCGTCTCGCCGGCGACACCCTCGGGCGAGGCGCCTTCGGGCGGCGGCGTGGCCGCACGCCCCTGCGCCGACTCCTCCAAGACCGTCTCGGTCATATCGTCCGTCAGGTCGTCCCACCCCGGTGGCGCGCAGTGGCAGGGGGGCGGGACGCCTGACACCTCCCGCGTGGCCCCCACCGACGACGGCGGCGTGGCGTCGGCCGACGACACCTTCCACGTGGGCGACGAGGGGGTCAGCGTCCCGGAGCTCCTGGCATCGGTCGCGGGAGGCGACAGGATCCTGGGCCTCTGGGGCGGCGACGACCCCGACGCGCCGCAGTACGTGTGGCAGATACCGGGGGCGAGGCTCTCGCCGGACGACGACCTGGACCTGGACCTCACCGTCACGGACGTGACGTCCGACCCCGAGCTCGCGCGAATCCTGGCGGGAAGGAAATACTCCGCGCTGCACGTCGCGCACGAGGGACCCCTGCCCGGGACCATGCAGCTGTTCTGGCGCACGGCGGCGTCCCTTCCCAACGATGCCGTCGTGGACGCGTACACGTTCGACCCCCCGACGGGGACCTTCACCAAGGTCTACTCCAACCTGATGACGGCAGAGGGCTACGTGTGCCTCAACGCCGCCGTGGGAGGGACCTACGTCATCTCTCCCGACTCGGACCTGGAGGCGCTCGGACCAGGGGGCACGCCCTCCCGGGGCGCGGGCGTCGCCCCTGACGCCGACCGGCTTGGGTCGGGGGTCTCGTGGGTGCTCTTCCTCGCCCTCGGGGTCGCCTCCTCGGGCGTCGTGATAGTGGCCGTCACGCTCGTCGGGCGTGCCCGCCGCAGGGTGGTCGCGCCCGCCGGCCCGGGTGACCTCCCCGTCCCAGAGGCTGATGCAGAGAAGGGAGAGTCGCAATGACGAACGAGTCGTCAACATGGCCCAGGAGGGGGCTCCCGCTTGCCGCGGCGGCGCTCGCGATGGCCCTCTCGCCCCTGGCAACGCCGGTCAGCGCCCTGGCGTACTTCTCCCGGCCCGCCCCCAGCATCGGCGTCCCCGGGTCCATGTCGCTGGCGTCGGGAGACAGCCGGTCGGTTTCGTGCCCGGTGGACCCACAAAGCGAGTCCCAGCTCCCCGGGTGCGGCATGGCCGAGTGCCCGCAGGCCTGCGACGGCCTGGAGAACCCCAGCACCCACGTGGTGGGGGGCTGCCTGAGCGCCGACGGGTGGTGCACCTGCGCCGGCGTCGGCTACTACACCGCCTACACCAACGTGTCGGTGTCGTCGTCGGACCCCTCGGTGGTGCGCGCCTCGTGGAGCGGCGGCGTGCTCAACGTCACGGGATACCGACCCGGCAGCGCCGTGGTGACCGTGTTCGCCGACCTGTCCAAGCACGAGTCCGCATCGGCGAGCTTCTCCGTCTCGGTGACGGGGGAGGACCCGTCGCCCGCCCCCGGGCCCTCCGACGAGGGCGCCTCCCCCTCGGGCCCGTCGGGGCACCAGGGGGGTGGCACCTCCGTCTCGCCGGCCTCCCCCGGGGGGTCGGGCGGCCAGGGAGGGACGTTCACCCGCGTCGGCGCCTCCGGCGGGGGCTCGGGTGCGGGCCAGGTGAGCGTCACCGCCACGAGGTCGGCCCCGGCCACCATCGCGGCCGCCGCGGCCGTCGCGCCGCCGGAGGCGCGTGACGAGGTCGAGATGACCGCGGACGACGGCCACAAGGCGGTCGTGGTGCGCGCCGCAGATGCCGCGTCCGCCGCAGAGGCGCTCGCGAAGGTCGCGGGCACCGACGGCACGTGCACGTTCTGGAGCGGCGGAACGCTGGAGGCCCCCTCGATCAGCTGGATGTACCGGGGCGAGGAGCTCTCGCCGGACGCGAACCTTGCCGTTGACCCCGCGGTCACGGTGAGCGTGGGCGGAAGCGGGTCGGGCGGCGTCTCGCGTCGGCTCGCGGGCGTCCGGGACGCGCTGGTGGTCGAGTTCGCCCATCCGGGGCCCCTTCCCGCCCCCGCCGAGTTCTATGTGAGGACGTCGGGGACCTACGAGGACGGGACGACGGTGGGGCTCTATGTGTACGACGAGGCGACGGGCCGCTTCGACCTGGCCCAGGGGGACGTTCCCGTCAGCGGCGGGTACGCCACCTTCGCCGCCGACTACTGCGCGGTGTGGGTCCTCTCCACGCAGGACCTGGGCGCCCTGGCCTCCCCAGGCGACGGCGCGGTGTCGGCCAGGGAGGTAGACACGAGGCCGTCGAGCGGGCTCCCGCTCCTCGCGGGGGCCGCCGGCGTCGCGGTCGCGGGCGTGGCGGCCCTGCTCGTGCGCAGGCGCGGGCGGCCCTCGACGGAGGCGGCCGGTGACGGTGGCATGGACTCCCAGGGGCCACCTGACGCCGTGGGCCCCTCCACCGATGCGGGGGAGCTTGCCGGCACGAGGGTCCTCGGCGACGACGCCGGTCGTGGAGGGGGCGGTCCGGACGTCAGCGAAGACTAGGGACCTCGCGGCATCCGTGGCGTGCGCGCTCCTGGTGGCGGCAGCGACGGCCGCACCCGTCCCCCTCGCCCTCGCGTGCGGGGGCGAGGGAGAGCCACGGCTCGAGCTGAGGGTCCCCCGGGACGTCGAGCTCGACCGCATAGACGTCCGACCCCTCCCCGTGGAGGTGGCCCCCTCCTCCATCGAGGTGGGACGCTCCTGCGGGATGACGGAGATGTGCGGCCTCGACCCCTGCCTGTGCGGGGCGCGCGACCAGTGGGGCGCGTGCGCGTGCAACGGCGGGCGCACGGAGAGGCCCTCCCTCTGGGTCGGCCTCGAGCGGGAGGGCGTGGTCGCCGTCGCCCGCGTGGGGGAGGTCCCCTACCTGGTGTCGGTGGGCAGCGGGTCGACCGACGCCGTGGTGGTGGCCGACCTCGCGCACCATGGGCGCGCGGAGGGTCGCGTCCGCGTCAGCGTGAGGCCGTTCGGGCCGACGGACGCGCTGAAGCTCGCCGTGCCGACGGCTGCGGTCGCGGCGCTGGCGGCGGCGGTCCGCTCCCGGTTGCGCAGGGGCCTTCGGTAACGCAAGCAGACATGGGAAGGGAGTGCTCCGAGATGAGCAAGAGAACGTGGACGGTTCTGGTGGCTGTGGGAATATCGGCCGCCGTCGCCGTGGCGGTGGCGGCCCAGGTCATGGGCGGGTGCGAGGAGTGCCTGCACACCGACACGGGCATGTGCGTGCCGATGAAGTGCCATTGGACGTTCAGGGCGGTGACCCTGCTGGAGGTCGTGGCGGCGTACTCGTACGCCGGCCTGCTGACGACGGGGGCCAAGGTGGCCCGCCGCTGGACGTCCGCCTCCATGATCGTGGCCCAGGCGGCGACGCTCTATGCCATTCACACGCCCTACATGGGCATATGCGCGAACCCCGACATGCACTGCCATCTCACGGCGCGCGTCTGCACCGTCTTCGCGCTGGTGGCGGTGGTGGCTGCCGCCGTCACGTACGCAAAGGCCGACCCAGACGCCGCCAGCCTACCCAAGCGGGGGCTGTAGACGCATGCTCACCCTGATCAGGCACGCCATAGAGATGCGCCGCACCCAGTCCGTGGCCACGCTCCTCTCCGTCGCCCTCTCTGTGGCGGTGGTCCTCGCCCTCGCCCTCGCGTCCATGGGGGTCCGTGCGGGGATCGAGGCCAGCCGCTCGCGGCTCGGCGCAGACCTCATGGTCATACCCGCGGACGCGGCCGTCGGGCTGGACCAGAACCAGCTCCTCTTCACCAGCGCCCCGGCAAACATGTACATGGACGCCTCCGTCGAGCGCCGCGTGCGCGGCATAGCGGGGGTGGAGCGGGTCACGGCCCAGTTCTTCGGTCAGACCCTGAACGCGAGCTGCTGCTCGGCCTCGAGCCTGGCCCGACTTGTGGGCTATGACGCCTCGACCGACTGGGTCATAGCCCCCTGGACGAGCAAGGCGCTGGGGAGCGCCCTGGGCCCGTCGCAGATCGTCGCTGGGTCGAGGGTGGCGCCCGACTACGTCTCGGGCGGCATGGTCTTGGGGCGTCCGGTCGAGCTGGCGGCCGCCCTGGACGAGTCGGGCACGGACCTGGACGGGTCGATACTCATGGACATGGACCAGGTGCGCTCCTTCGTGAGGGGGACCCCCGAGCTGGCGCACCTGTGGCAGGAGCACGGGGACCCCGACGGCCTCGTCTCGTGCGTCCTGGTGGACGTTGCGGACGGCCAGAGGGACGCGGTGGTCTCGGAGCTCTCGCGGATCGAGGGGGTCTCGGTGGTGGAGACCTCCGATGCCATGGAGAAGGTGTCGGGCCAGATGTCGAGCCTGTTCTCCATCATGGCGGGCGCCGCCGCGCTCCTGGTCGCGGCGACGCTGTTCCAGTTGTTCGCCAGGTTCTTCTCGCTGGCGTGGGACCGCCGCACGGAGCTGGCCCTGTACCGCGCGCTTGGCGCGTCCAGGCGCGAGGTGTCGAGGCTGATCGGCGGCGAGGCCGCCGTGCTCGTGGGCGTCGGGACACTGGTCGGGCTGGTGGTCGGCGGCATCGCGTACCTGGCCGTCCCCGGCATGCTGGCCTCTGCGGGCTCCTTCCCGTACCGGGCGCCGGGCCCCCTTGCCCTCGTGGCGACGGCCCTCGCGGTGGCGGCCCTGTTCGCGACCATAGGCCTCGCCGCGGTGGCGTGGCCCCTCTCGCGCGCGGGCCGCATAGACCCGTCGAGCGCCATGCAGACGGGAGACATCGACTGATGGGGGTGGACGTGGTGCCAAGCCGCGGCGACGGGCTCCTGCGCTTGCGCAAGGTCATGAAGGAATACGACGGGGAGACCATCCTCGCGGGGTGCGACCTCGACGTCGGGGCGGGGGAGTCGGTGGCCGTCGTGGGCGCATCCGGCGAGGGGAAGTCGACCCTGCTCTCCATAGCGGGGCTGCTCCTGACGCCCTCCGCGGGGACCGTCCTGGTCGACGGAACCGACGCGTCGAGGCTCTCGGACCAGGGGCTCTCTGCACTGCGCGCCCGCGCGTTTGGGTTCGTGTTCCAGCATACCCAGCTGGTGGGGTCCCTCAGGGCCATAGACAACATCCTGGTCCCCGCCTGCTTCGGCGGCGCCGACATGGCTGCGGCGGCCGAGCGGGCGGCGGCCCTGATCGAGCTCCTCGGGCTGTCGCATCGCGCCAACCACTTCCCCCACCAGCTCTCGGTGGGGCAGAAGAGGCGCGTGGCCCTGGCCAGAGCGATGGTCCTCTCTCCCCTCGCCATCGTGGCCGACGAGCCCACCAACGACCTGGACAGCGCCTCTGCGGGCATCGTCGAGGAGGCGCTCCTGGGATACGCAGACGAGGGGCATGCGGTGCTCGTGGCCACGCACGACATGGCGCTGGCCCGGTCCGCCTCGCGCGCCGTGAGGCTCCGTGACGGCCGCCTCGCGCCCGCCGGGGACGCGGAGCTGGAGGAGGGGGCGCGGCGATGCTCGAGGTGAGGGGGGTGACGAAGCGCTACGGCTCCTTCGTCGCCATCGGAGACGTGAGCCTCAGGGTGGAGGACGGTAGCGTCTACGGGCTTGTGGGCTACAACGGCGCCGGAAAGACCACGCTGCTCAAGACCATCGCCGGCGTCTACCTCCCGGACGAGGGGGAGGTGCTCCTGGACGGCTGCCCCGCGCACGTCCGCAGGACCTCCGCCAGGACGTTCATCGTGGCCGACGAGCCCTACTTCCTCCCGCAGGCCACGCCGGACTCGATGCGCGACTACTACCGGGGCTACTACCCCGACTGGTCGGACGGGACCTACAGGAACCTGCTGAGGCTGTTCGACCTGGACGGTCGGGCCAAGGTGGGCGGGTTCTCGAAGGGCATGCAGCGCCAGGTGGCGATCCTGCTGGGGCTCTCGACCGGAGCTAGGACCGTGCTCCTGGACGAGAGCTTCGACGGGCTCGACCTCTCCAAGCGCATCCTGCTCAAGCGCCTGTTGCGGCGCTACGCTGCCGTGCGGTCGGCCTGCGTGGTGCTGAGCTCCCACAACCTGCGCGAGCTCGAGGACGTGGCGGACAGGCTGGGCATGATCGAGGGCCATCGGCTCATATTTGACAGGACGGTCGAGGAGCTGCACGGGGACTACCCCGGGCGCTCCCTGGAGGAGATATTCCTCGAGGAGGGGGAGGTGCGGGACGATGACCTCGATGCGGTCTTCATCTGGTGAGGACGACGTCCTGGCGTCCTCGTCGCTCGCGAGGCGCGCCCGGGGCGGGTCGGGGGCGCGCGGCGGTCGCGGTCCCGGGCGCGGCCGTCGGCCGTCGGCCGGCGGAGCGCGTCCGGGCGCGGGAGGGCTGCGCTGGTCCCCGCTCGTGCGGCACGACCTCTCGGTCGCGCTCCGCCAGGTCCTGCCCCTCATGCTCGCGGCGGTCGTCTTGCTCGTGGTGGCCATGCCGGTGTCCACGGCGGCGATACCTGACGTCTCCATACTCAACCTGGACTACACGCACGACCAGATGAAGTTCAGGTTCTGGCTGGACGACCTCACGTACCCCGTCGTCCTGGGCGTCGCCCTCCTCGGCGTCGCGCTGGGGATGAGGGCGTTCGGGTTCCTGCTGGCAAAGCGCGAGGCCACGGCGGTCCTCTCGCTTCCCCTCCCGCGGGCGACCCTCTTCGCCACGCGGGCCGTGGCCTGCGCCATCGCGCTGGTGCTGGGGATAGGCCTTCCGCTCGCAGCCTCCCTCGTGGCCAACGTCGCCGCGCTGGGCGTGTGGCCGGGCTTGTTCGGGCAGTTCGCCTACGTCCTGTGCGGCCTCCTGCTCACGGGGGGCGTGGCCTGCGCCGTGGGCGTCGTGGCCTGCGCCGTGGCGGGGACGTCGTTCGAGGCCGCGTCGCTCTCGGCGGCGCTCCTCTCGGGCGTCAGCGTGGCGGCCTGGGGCGTGAACGCCGTCATGGACTGGATGCTCCTGGGCAACGCCTTCGGCGAGCGCCTCTCGGGCGGCCTCCTGGTCTCGGCGTCGCTCGTCGACGTGACCGCCCCCGCCAACCCCTTGCTGTTCTTTGCGGGGGAGGCAGCCCGCCACCACTCCTTCGTGGTGCAGCATCCCGTGTACTACCCCCTGCCCGGCTCCTGGGGGCCCCTCGCCCTCTGGCTCCTGGCCCTCGTCGCCCTCGTCGCCCTGGGCTGCCTCCTGGTGTGCCGACGGAGGGGCGAGGCGGCCGGCATAGCCGGGCTGGGCGTCGCGCTGCCGCTGGTGGTGGGGGTCGTCGTGGGGCTCGCCGCCTTCGGGGCCACCTTCACGCTCGTTGCGCGGGTGGGGGTCGCTGCCGCCGTGGTCGCGTCGTTTGCGGTGTTCCTCGCCGTCTCCCTCGCGCTGCTGCTCGGCCCGTTCAGGGGGCGCGCGCCCATGCGTCGCACGATGTCGATCTTGGCCGCCGAGACGGCGGTCCTGGCCTGCGTCATGCTCGCCATCGGCACGGGTGGCCTGGGCTACTCGTCCGCGGTGCCGGCCGCGGACGAGGTGGAGTCGGCGAGCGTCTCGTACGCGGGGTCGCCGTCCTACCTGGCCACCAGGCTCGACGAGGCGAAGGCCGGCAACGGCCCCTACTATTACCACGCCACGTACCGCTTCGAAGACCCCGAGTCCATAGAGATCGTGCGCTCGGTGCACGAGCAGCTCATCTCGTCGGGCTCCTCTCCCCTGGGCGAGGACCGCCTCGACTTCCCCGGCAGCGTCATGCCCTACGACGTGGTGGTGCGCTACGCGATGAGGGACGGACGCCAGGTCGTGCGCTACTACGACAGGGCGCCCATGCGCGCGCTGGGGGCCATCTGCGCCCTGGACGGGACCGCGCACGGCCGCGAGCTCGCGCGCGCCGCGGTCTCGGGAGATCTCTCGGCGCTGGACGACGAGGCGGCCGCGGGCCTGGGCCCGTCTCCCTCGAGGCAGGCCTTCGCGAGGGGCGACATCTACGTCTCTGACAGGCTCTATGCGAACCCCATGCTGGTGAGCTGCGACGCGCAGGCGCGCGTCGAGCTCCTCTCGGCGCTCGCGCAGGACGTGGCGGAGCAGGACGTGGAGGACCGCTACCACCCCCGGGGCACCTGCCGGGGCGTGCTGATGTTCTCGCAGGCGGGACAGTCCGACGCCGAGTCGTTCTCGTACAACGTGGAGAACTCGGTGGTGTACCTGACCGACGAGTTCCGCCGGACCCTCGGCTGGCTCGAGGAGAAGGGCCTGGGCCAGTACCTCTCGCTCGAGGACGAGGCTTCGGCGGTGGGCGAGGTCACGGTGCAGCGCTACGCCCCCTTCGACGGCATGAACGCGTTCACCGACCCCCAGAGCGTCTACTTCATGGGGTATCGCGCCACGACAGGCAACCGCTTCTTCTGCATGCAGGACTTCGGGACCAGGTTCTCGACGGACGACCCGGCGCAGGTGCGGGAGCTCCTGGGGCTCGCCCGCAACGCGTACTACCTCGATGGCGGGGCCTTCCTCGTCTCTGTGAGGCTCGCGGGACAGCAGGCGTACACCTACCTCGCGATCCCGGCCGACGAGGCGCCGGAGTGGCTCGTGCGGGCGGCGAGCTGATG
>NZ_DBEZHV010000013.1:0-156733 GCF_048189965.1 Olsenella phocaeensis
CGCCCAGGGCGAAGGCGATGTCGGTGGCGATGGGGATGGCCCAGCCGTGGACGTTGCCCGCGGGGAGGTTGAGGGCCAGGTAGATGAAGGCCGGAACGCATACGCCGCCGACGGCCGCGAGCATGGGCAGGGCCGCCTGGCGGGGGCGACGGAGCTGGCCGACGGTCATCTCGTACTTGTGCTCGATGCCCACGAGGAGGAAGAAGATGGCCATGAGGAAGTCGTTCACGAAGGCCTCGACGCTCATGGAGGCGACGACGGGGCCCAGCCCGAGGACGAGCGGCGCCTCGAGGAACTTGTGCACCAGCAGGTAGGCCGGGGAGTTTGCCACGGCGACGGCGAGCAGCGCCGCCGCGACCATGACGGCGGCGGCGATGGTCCCGTTGCTGGTGATACGCTCTATCGAGCTCGAGCGGGAGAGGCGCCTCACCACCGCCGGCTCCCTGATGATCCCCGGATGGCGACGCAGCGCCGCTGCGCTGTGCCTCTTGCCGGACGCTTCCCTCTTGTCGGTCATTGCGCTCCCTGCATGCGTGTTCGTGTCTGGTTCGTGTCTGGTTCGTGTCTGAACCCGTGGCCCGGCGCCCGCTGGCGCCGACCTCCCGTGCGGGGCCGTCCCTATAGCTTACCCATGCCCCTCTCGCCTTCGGATGGGCCTGGGGCCGTTTCCATCACTCGCCCAAGGCGAGGAACCCTCTGCCGCCGCGGCATGCAGGAGGCGCGCCCATGCCCTACCATCGGCGTAGGGCGACGTCTCCTTCGCCCCATCCCAGCAGGCCGCAGACCCGGGAGGGCGCAGGCGCCATGAACGATCAACGCATCGCCGTAATCACCGATTCCGGAGCCGACGTCGACGCGACGTTCGCCCGGGTGCACGACGTCCGGGTGGTGCCTCTGCGCATCATCTACTCGGACGGCTCGACCTTCCAGAGCGGCGTGGACATAAGCCCCGACGAGGTCGTGAGGCGGCTCGCCGAAGAGATTCCCACCACCTCGCTGCCGTCGCCCAAGCAGATCCAGGCCACGATCGAGCAGGCGCGCGACGACGGCTACCAAAGCGCCGTCGTGGTGACCATCGCGAGCGCGCTCTCGGCCACCAACCAGACGGCACACATGGTCGCGGAGTCCATGGACTTCCCCGTCACCGTGGTCGACACGAAGTCCATCGGCATGATGGCCGGATTCGTGGTGGAGCGCGCGGTCGAGATGATCGAGGCCGGCGTGCCCTACGAGGAGCTGGGGAACCGCCTCGCCGACGTGGCCGAGAAGACCGACGTGTTCTTTGCCGTCAAGTCGCTCGAGTACCTCTACAAGGGCGGGCGTATCAACAAGCACATCTACCGCATAGGCAGCATGCTCAACATCAAGCCGGTGCTCACCTGCGACGAGGGTGGCTACTACGTCATGGCCAAGAAGGCCCGCGGATGGGAGAAGGCCCTCTCGACCATGGTCGAGCTCTGCGCCGAGAAGGCGGGCCGCTACGAGCGCTGCCACATCGGGCTCTGCGCCTCCATCAACACCAAGGACCTGCTCGATGACCTCGAGGCGCGCATCCGCGAGAAGGTGCCCAACGTCGCCTCCGTCCAGCGCTACGAGCTCTCGGCCGACCTTCTGGTCCATACCGGCCCGGATCTCGTGGGCATGGGCGCGCAGGAGGCGTAGGCGACGGGCGTGACGGCTCTGGATGAGACGAGCGTGCTGGGCCTCGGCCTGGGGGAGCTCGCCACGAGGGCGGGCTTTCTGGTCGTGGTGCTGGGCATCGCCCTGGTGGTGCAGCACTTCGTGGTGCGTGCCGCGCGCAAGGCGCTTGACGGCTCCAACGTGCCCTCCGCGTCGATCTTCGTCAACCTCCTGAGGGCGCTGGTGTGGTCCTTCGCCCTCCTGGGAGTGCTCAAGCCCGTCTTCGGCGTGGAGCCCACCGCCTTCGTCACGGCGCTGGGCGTCACCTCGCTCGTGGTCTCGCTCGGCCTGCAGGACACCATATCCAACCTGGTGGGTGGCCTGGGGCTCATGGTGGCGCGCGTGGTGAAGCCCGGGGACCAGGTGACCGTCGGTGACATCTCGGGCGAGGTGGTGGACGTGACCTGGAGGTCCACCATGGTCCGCGCGCGGGACGGCAAGCTCCAGCTCATCCCCAACTCGGTGCTCAACAAGACGGCGCTGACGCGCAGGACCCGCTGGCAGGTGACCGTGGCCGACCTGCCGCTCGTGGTCGCGCCGGGCGCGGACCTGGACGCCGTGACGGAGGAGGTGCGCGGGCTGGCCCAAACGCTGCTCGCAGGGCAGCTCGACCCGGAGTTCGACGTGGAGCTGACCTTCGGGGAGCTCACGCCGTTTGGCGCACGGGGTGTGGTGCACCTCCACGTGCGCGACGACGTGGTGCCTGCAGCCGCCGTGGACACACTGGCGCGGGCGCTGGCGGGGCGTGCCTGGCTCGCGCGGGCCGGGGTCGGGCAGACCTAGGCGTCGCGTACCATGATGACGTTGACGCCCGCGACGCATGACGTAGGCAGGAGGCCGCGGCGAAGGCCGCACGCCACTCTCGCCTGATGTTCTGCCCTCGCCTGACGCGTCGCTCTCACCTGGCATATCATCTGCTGGAAACGACATCGCAGCCGTGGGCGCGACCCCGGCAAGGAGGACAAGCATGGAGAAGATCGCCAGCTTCCAGATCGACCACCTCACGCTCGAGCCGGGCGTCTACGTGTCGCGCGTGGACTCGTGGCAGGGCGTGGACGTGACCACCTTCGACCTGCGCCTCACCGCGCCCAACCGGGAACCGCCGATGGACACCGCCGCGGCGCACGCGGTCGAGCACCTCGCCGCGACCTTCCTGCGCAACGATCCCGAGTGGTCCGACCGCGTGGTCTACTTCGGGCCCATGGGTTGCCGCACTGGCTTCTACCTGCTGCTCTTTGGCCTGCTCGAGTCCAAGGACGTGATTGGCCTGGTGACGAGGCTCTTCGAGTTCATCGAGGGCTTCGAGGGCGAGGTGCCCGGCGCCCGACCCGAGGAGTGCGGCAACTGGCACGACAGCGACCTCGCACAGGCGCGCTGGTGGGCACGGCGCTACCTTGAGGGGACGCTGCGCGGCATCGACGAGGCTCACATGAGCTATCCCACCGGAGTGTAGGACCTGGCGCCACCGGAGATTGCGCACTCGACCGTCTCCTGCGCTCAAGTCATGCCTCCCAGGACGCCCAGTGCGCACTTCTCGGCTGCCACTACGTCCGGCGCGCGCCTCTCATCCGCCACTACGTCAAACGCGCGCGAGCATCGCCCTCGCAACGTCAAATGCGTGCCTCGCTGCATCGACTACGTCCAGCACGCGTAAGCATCACCCGACTGCGCCCGACGCGCGCCGAATGCAGCCGAAAGCGTCCAATGCGTCCGAGAGCGTCACGTTTGCCCAGTTGGGCGATTGCCGCAAAGCGCGTTCGACGTTGTCGAGCGAAATTCGCACGCACCGGACGCCGCCGATGGCGCATGGCGCGCGTTGGACGTAGCCAGTAGCGCATGGCGCACGTTGGACGTAGCCAGTAGTGCATGGCGCACGTCGGACGCCGCCAGTAGCGCATGGCGCGCGTCGGGCGCCGTCGGTGACTGCCAACACGCACTGGGCGCTCCCGGCAGCCCCGGACGCTCGTACGAAACTCCGCTCGAAGGCCTAGAATCCGTGACGTCGACGAACGGAGCACAAGAAAGCCAAATCGCACGGCATGGCAGGGAGGAGCCGCACATGAAGGTCGGAATCATCGGCGCCATGGAAGTCGAGGTCGAGAGCCTCGTCGCAGGCATCGCAGACGACGAGGTCACGAGTCTCGCGGGTATGGAGTTCCACGAGGGCACTCTCGAAGGCGTTCCCGTCGTGGTGGTGCGCTGCGGCGTGGGCAAGGTCAACGCAGCCGTCTGTGCGGAGGCCCTGGCGGTCCGCTTCGACGTCACGCACGTCATCAACACCGGCGTCGCCGGCTCGCTCAACGCCCGCCTCGACATCGGAGACATCCTCGTCTCGCACGACGCCGTCCACCACGACATGGACGTGAGCGCGCTGGGATACGCCAAGGGAGAGGTGCCCGGCCTCCCCGTCGTGGCCTTCCCGGCAAGCGAGGGGCTCGTCTCTGCCGTGGCTCGCGCCGTAAGCCAACTTGACCTGGGCATCTCTTGCATAGAGGGACGAGTCGCCTCGGGCGACCAGTTCGTGAGCGGCCAGGGCCAGAAGGACCGCATCGTCCAAGAGTTCCAGGCCGACTGCTGCGAGATGGAGGGCGCGTCCATCGCGCATGCCTGCTGGCTGAACGGCATCCCCTTTGCCATCGTGCGTGCGATCAGCGACAAGGCGGACGGCTCGGCACAGCAGGACTACCCCAGCTTCGAGCGCAAGGCCGCCCACGACTGCGCGGCAATCGTGCGAAAGACCCTCGAGCTGCTGGGCGCCTGAGCTGCTGGGCGCCTGAGCCGCTAGCCCTCGATCTTGACGATGGGAGCGAAGCCCTTCATCAGCTTCTTCGTCTTGCCCGTCCGGCTGAAGAAGACCTCGATCGTGTCCCCCAAGGCGGACTTCACGACGCCAGGACCAAAGGTCTTGTGAGAGACGCGGTCCCCGGGGGCAAAGCTCTCGGCCGCCTTCGCGCGGTCGCGCTGGATCGGCACAGGACCCGTGGGACGGACCGCGGGAGAGCCTCCGGTCGAACGGGTCCGCGAGCCGAAGACGTGCCCTCCGTAGACCTCCGAGCCACGTCCGGAACCGTAGGTTCCATGGCGGTCGCCACGTTTCTCCCAGCCCACGCCGCTGAAGCCCGAGGAGCCCACACCGGTGGCATGGACGTCCTCCGCGGGAATTTCGTTCAGGAAGCGGCTGCGTGGGTTCGTCGAGACCGAGCCAAAGGTCCTGCGCGTCGCGGCATAGGTGAGATAGAGCCGCCTCTCCGCACGCGTGATGGCGACGTAGGCGAGCCTCCTCTCCTCCTCGATGCTCTCGGGGTCCCCCTCATGGGCACGGTGCGGGAAGATGCCCTCCTCGAGGCCGGCCACGAAGACGACGGGGAACTCCAGTCCCTTGGCGGAGTGCACGGTCATCATGGTGACGGCGCTGGACTGGCCCGCCAGGGAGTCGAGGTCGGAGCGCAGGGCGAGCCACTCCATGAGGGCGGGAAGCTTCTCCGCGGCTGCAGGTGGCATCTCTCTGTCTTCTGGCAGTTCGACGTTCGCTTCGCTCGCTTGCCAAGGCGACTCACTGTCAGAGGACGGAGAGACGGCAGCTGCGGGAGCTTGGTCCGCCGACACGTCAGGGGCATCGGCGAGGTCGAGGGCGCCGGCCTCGCGAAGCTGGCGCAGGCTCTCCAACGTCTCGGTGACGTCGTCGTGAGTCTCGTCGAACTCCTGCGCGACACCGAAGAACTCCTTGATGTTCTCTATGCGGCTGTCCGCCTCGACCGTCTGCTCCGCCTCGAGCGCCTTTATGAGGCCCGAGCGCTCCACGATCATCTGGACCACGTCGCCCAGGTCGCCCGAGAAGTGACGGGCGACCTCGATGGCACCGGTAAACTGGGCGAGGCCGCCTCGGGCCTTTGCGCCCACGATGCCAGGCTCGTCCACGCAGGCCTCCGCGGCGGCGAAGAACGAGATGCCCTCCTCGGCGGCGTACTGCTGGATCTTGCGGATCGAGGTGCTGCCGATGCCGCGCCTCGGCGTGTTGACCACGCGCAGGGCGCTCACGTCGTCGTTGGGGTTCACGACGAGCTTAAGGTATGCCATCACGTCACGGATCTCTGCGCGGTCGAAGAAGCGCGTGCCACCCACGATCTTGTAGGGCACGCCCGCGCGCAGGAACATGTCCTCGAGGATGCGCGACTGCGCGTTGGTCCGGTAGAAGACTGCCACGTCGTCGTAGCTGGTGCCCTGGTCGTGCAGCTTCTCTATCTCGGAGCCGATCCAACGTCCCTCGTCGCGCTCGTCGGAGGCCTGGAAGACCTCGATCTTCTCGCCATCGCCACCATCCGTGAACAGGCGCTTCGCCTCGCGACGCGAGTTGTTGCGCACCACGGCGTTGGCGGCGCTCAGGATGTGGCCGGTGGAGCGGTAGTTCTGCTCGAGCTTCACCACCGTGGCCCCCGGGTAGTCCTTGCGGAAGCTCAGGATGTTCTGGATGTCGGCGCCGCGCCAGGAGTAGATGGACTGGTCGTCGTCGCCCACGACCATGAGGTTCTTGTACTTGCGCGCCAGGAGGTTGGTGATGGCGTACTGCACGCCATTGGTGTCCTGGTACTCGTCCACGCTGATCTGGCGGAAGCGCTCCTGGTAGGAGTCGAGCACCTCGGGATACTTGGAGAGGAGCTCGAAGGTCTTGACCAGGAGGTCGTCGAAGTCCATGGCGTTGGCCCGGGCGAGGCGGCGCTCGAGGGAGTGGTACACGCGAGCGGCCGCGCGCTCGACGGGCGACTTGGCCTGCGCCTCCATCTCGTCGGGCGAGACGAGCGCGTTCTTCGCCTTGCTGATGAGCGAGCGGATGGCGGGGAGCGGGCATTGCTTCTGGTCTATGTCGAGGTCCGACATGATGGACTTGACCAGGCGCTTCGAGTCGTCGTCGTCGTAGATGCTGAAGTTGCCCCGGTAGCCCAGGCGCTCGCCGTCCTCGCGGAGCATGCGCACGCACATGGCGTGGAAGGTGCAGACCCACATGCCGCGGGTACCACCAGGCAGGAGCTTGCCCAGGCGCTCGCGCATCTCGGCCGCAGCCTTGTTGGTGAAGGTGATGGCCAGGACCTGCCAGGGTCGCACCCCCTCGTCCTGGATCATGTGGGCGATGCGGAAGGTGAGGACGCGCGTCTTGCCCGACCCCGCACCAGCGAGCACCAGCAGGGGCCCCTTCGTGCACTCCGCCGCCCTGCGCTGGGCGGGGTTGAGGCCCGCGAGGTCCACGCCGCCTTGCACGGCGCGGGGGTTCGCGGGCGGGACCCGGGCGGGCTCTTCCGCGGCACGGGCCGCATCGGCAGCCACGGGGGCTGTCGCAGCATCGGGCCGGGCGGGATGCGCCGGCATCGTGGGCACGGGCGCGGTCGTAAGGTCACTGCCAAAGAGGCTGGTCTGGAACTCGTCGAAGCTGGGCATTGCACTCCTGAGGTCGGTGGCGTCCGTAAGAGTCTAACCCCCGCCCCGGACACATTGGCAAACCCCATGCCCAATCCGCACGGTTGGCCTCATTCCCCGTCAGTCGGCAGCTCGTGCATAGTGTCGACGCCACACTCCTCGCAAAGTGACAGGAGCCCCTTGTCCAAGGTGAAGAGCGTTGCCCCGAGCCTACGAGCGAGCACCAGGTAAAAGAGGTCGTAGGCGGGATGGCCCAGCCTCATGGACTCGCCCAGCGCCTCACGGGCGAGCACCGCCATGTCCGCGAAGCCATCCACGAGCGCGAGAGAGTCTTCGAGAAGCGCCAGGGCACCAGCCCTGTCAAGCAGCCCCGCCCGGAAATACTTGAAGGCGACGTTGCTCGCCTCTGCCAGCAGGAGGGAGGGCGCGACAATGGTCTCGTCCTCATGCATCAGTCCCGCAAGCGCCCTGCCCTCAGCACTGTCTCGGGCAATCTCCACGGCCGCCGAGCAATCCAGCACGATCATCGGGTATCACGGTCCTCTCTCACGAGTTCCGCAGCGTTGGGAAAGCCATCCGGGAGCTCGAAGCAGACGCGTGAGCGAATCCTCTCGAGAACAAGCCGGCGCCTCGCCCTGCGCTCCTCGCGATTCCCCTCGATGCGGATTCCTAGGCTCTCGAGCTCGGGGGTCTCGATGTGGCGGTTCCGCTCACGGAGGACACGCCCCTCTGCGAAGTGCTCCTCGATAATCACTGTCATCTGCTGCGCCAAGGAGCGGCGCTCGAGCCGCGCCTCCTCCGCCACTTTCTCGTAGAGGTCCTGGGGCATCTCCCTCACCTGTACGGCTGGC
Source organism: Olsenella phocaeensis (assembly GCF_048189965.1). Taxonomy (NCBI): domain Bacteria; kingdom Bacillati; phylum Actinomycetota; class Coriobacteriia; order Coriobacteriales; family Atopobiaceae; genus Olsenella; species Olsenella phocaeensis. The sequence goes on from NZ_DBEZHV010000013.1 coordinate 7,941, forward strand.
ATCTTATCTCCTTCGTTTTGCATGCGCCACGCATCCATACTAGCATGGTGAGAAAGCCAGAAAGACATGATTGGCGGCATGCCGTTCGCCAAGACGGGTTCGGGGTACCATTCCACGTTACCGGGCATCGCAAGCCCACGGACTCCAGAGCGGCGGTCGAGTCAGGAGGTAGCGGGTGTCTCACAAGATTCTTCTCCACACCGTCGTAGACGACGAGGAGGTCATGCGCATGGCCATAGGCGCAACCTGCGAGCTTCTCGTCGAGGGACGAACGTTGGCCCATGTCGTGGCCGCCACATCCCACTACAAGGAGGGCCATGACTGAGTGGCTGGTGCGGACCTTCGTCAGGGACGCGGACAACGCCTCGTCGGCAGCGGTGCGCTCGGGCTACGGCAGGCTCTCGAGCGTCACCTGCATCGTGCTCAACGTCCTGCTCTGCCTCTCCAAGGGCATGGTCGGCGTCGTGGTGGGCTCCGTCTCGATCGTCGCCGATGCCATCAACAACCTCTCCGACGCCTCGAGCAACGTGGTGAGCCTCATCGGCTTCAAGCTCGCCAGCCGCCCTGCCGACGAGGGCCATCCCTACGGGCACGGCCGCTACGAGTATCTCGCCGGCATGGTGGTGGCGGTCCTGGTCGTGGCCGTCGGCGTGCAGCTCGCCCGCTCCTCGGTGGAGAGGATCCTCGCCCCCCAGGCCCCCGGCCTCGACCTGGTGACCGTGGGAATCCTGCTCCTTTCCATCGTGGTAAAGCTGTGGATGGCACGCTTCAACAGGTCGCTCGCCCGACGCATCGGCTCGGGCGTACTCGAGGCCACGGCCGTCGACTCCAGGAATGACGTCATCGCCACCTCGGCCGTCCTTCTCGCCTCGCTCGCCTCCGCGGCAAGCGGACGCGACCTGGACGGCTGGGCGGGACTTGCCGTCGCCGCCTTCATCGTGGCGAGCGGCATCGGCCTGTTGCGCGACACCGTGGACCCCCTCATGGGCCAGACGCCCTCCGCCGAGCTGGTGCAGCGGGTGTACGAGAGGATCATGTCATATCCGGGGGTGTTGGGCACGCATGACCTGCTGATTCACGACTACGGTCCCGGAAGGCAGTTTGCCAGTGCCCACGTCGAGATGGCTGCGGACGCCACCGTGCGGCAGAGCCACCTGGTCCTGGACCGGATCGAACGGGAGCTGCTTCAGGACGAGCACCTGCGCATCATCCTGCACTGCGACCCCATCGAGACCGAGGTCGGCAGCGATGACCTGCGCAACTGGGTCTCGGGTGAGCTCGCTGGGCTCGACCGGCGCCTGAGCGTCCACGACGTGGACTTCTGGCGGGACCGGGGACTCATGCGCGTGCGACTGGACTGCAGGAAGCCGGACGGCGTGGACATCTCGGACGACGAGCTGCGCCAGGCGGTCGAGGCCATCGTGCGCAGGCGCGTGCCTGGCGCGGACGTGGAGCTCACCATCGACACGGGCTACGTCTCCCCCGCCTCAGAGGAGTAGCGCCCCCTCGGCTTGCGCTCTCGCGACCCCAAAGTTAGTCTTGACTAATGGACTCAACGAATGACTTCGTCGGGCGACGGAACGGGCGGGCCGAATTGGGCAAGGACGAAAAGGTTGAGAGAAAGCGCCGACGCGAGGCCGAGGTCGTCTCGCAGATGATCGCCCTGCGCTGCCATGCGCTCCATGGCTCGCGTGACGGCCTGTGCGACGAATGCGCCGACCTGCTCGACTACGCGCTCGCCCGCATAGCTCGCTGCCCCCACATGGCGACGAAGACCTTCTGCTCGCAGTGCCCCACGCACTGCTACGCCCCGGCGCGTGCGGAACAGATCCGCGAGGTGATGCGCTGGGCGGGACCCCGCATGCTCCTGCACCACCCCGTCATGGCCATCCATCACGCACTCGAGACCATGGCTGCGGCGTGGCGCGCCAGGCGCGCTCAGGCGAGCTGAGCGAGAGGCGCTCCCTTCTCCTCCGATCGCCCTGACTACGAGCCGACCTTTATCGCAAGCAAGGCATCTCGACTCGAATCCAAATCCAGACTCGTCAGATAGGGGATCGCACGGTCCAGCTGCCCGTCGCTGAAGTCCCACCACCTTAGGGCCTCGAGGAACTCGATGGTCTCGTCCTCGAAGCGAAACCTGACGACCTTGGCGGGGTTGCCCACGACAACCGCATATGCGGGAACGTCCTTGGCCACCACGGCACGCGCGCCGATGATTGCCCCATCCCCGATGCGCACGCCCGGCATGATGGTCGCCTGACGCCCGATCCAGACGTCGTTGCCTATGATCGTGTCGCCCCTGTCGGGCATGTCCTTCTTCTCGATCGTCGTCCAGCGCGCCCAATCCAGGCTCACCTGGTTGAAGGGAAAGGACGAGAAGCAGTCGGTCGCATGGTTCGCCGCACCCATGATTATCTCCACGCCCACCGCAATCGAGACGAAGCTTCCTATCTTCAGGCTCCCATGGCCGGGATAGTTGTAATGGACGACGTCCCGGTCAAAGACCGTGTCCGGGTCGTCGTCCAGCGAGTAGTAGGAGTACTTCCCGACCGAGATGTTATTGGCCAGCCTTTGCTCGCTCAGTATCAGCATGTTCTTGTTTCTGACGTCCATGCCAGGCTCTTTCCTCTCCGCTATGCCAGCTGCTATGCCAGCGCACTTCGTTCCGCCAGCAAGATGAAGTCGTCCGCCTTACTGGTACCCAGCGTCAATGCGCCTGGTCGTCGCAGACGAGCCGGGCGAGAAGCGCCGCACACCCAACGCTCACGTCACGATACGTTGCGTCGAAGTCGCCCGTGTACCAGGGGTCGGCCACGTCTCGACCCTCCCCCGCCCAGTCCAGGAGCTTCGAGACCTTGCCTTCCGGGTCGTCGCCGATGATGCGCGAGAGGCCCCGGCGGTTCTCCTCGTCCATGATCACCAGATAGTCGAAGGAGTCGTAGTCAGCGCGCGTGACCTGGCGGGCGCGATGGTGCCCACAGGGCACGCCCTCGCGCTCGAGCTTCCTCCGGGTGCCGGGATGGACGTCGTTGCCTATCTCCTCGCGGCTGGTCGCCGCGGAGTCAATCCGGAACTCCGTCTCGAGCCCCGTCTCGCGCACGAGCTGCTCCATCACGTACTGCGCCATGGTCGAGCGGCAGATGTTGCCGTGGCAGATGAACAGGATGCTGGTCATGGGTCTCCTCGTCAGTCTTGCCTTGCCCGGATGTAGTCCCACAAAGCACCCTTGGATGGTAGCAAGCACCGCAGCCAGCTGCGGACCTCCCTTTTGGCAAAGTCCGCAGCTGGCTCAAGCACACAAGGAGAAGCGGGCGAGAGAGGCGCCCCCTCTGGTCAGGGCCGACAGCCAAGAGGACCACCCCCTCGGCCCGAACCTCCGCAGCTCTCGCCTAGTGGCCCTTGATGGAGTCCAGGAAGTCCCTCGCACGCTGGGACTTGGGATGGTCGAAGAACTCCGCCGGCGAGCCCTCCTCCACGATTTGGCCGTCGGCCATGAAGACCACGCGGTCGCTCACGCGGCGGGCGAAGTTCATCTCGTGCGTGACCACCACCATGGTCATGCCCTGGCGGGCGAGCTCGACCATGACGTCCAGGACCTCGTTGATCATCTCGGGGTCAAGGGCACTCGTGGGTTCGTCGAAGAGCATGGCCTTGGGGTGCATGGCCAGCGAGCGCGCGATGGCCACGCGCTGCTGCTGCCCGCCCGAGAGCTGGGCCGGCACCTTCTGCGCCTGCTCGGCCACGCCCACGCGCCTCAGGAGCTCCATCGCCTCGGCCTCGGCCTCCTTGCGGGGCCTCCCCAGCACCTCGACCGGCCCCATGGTCACGTTGTCCAGGATGCTCTTGTGCGCGAAAAGGTTGAAGGACTGGAACACCATGCCGATCTCGGCGCGCACGGCGGCAAGATCGCGGCCCTCCTCGGGAAGCGGCTTCCCCTCGATGAGGATCCGGCCGCCGTCGATGGTCTCGAGCCGGTTGATGGTGCGGCAGAGGGTCGACTTGCCGGAGCCCGAGGGCCCGATGACCACGACGACCTCGCCCTTCTTGACCTTGAGGCTCACGTCGCGCAGGACGTGGAGGTCTCCGTAGTGCTTGTTGACGTGGTCAAGCTCGATGACGGGCAGCTGGGTGCTGGTCTCTTCCATGGCCATCTGTGTCTCCGATCGACGTTGCGTTTGGTTCTTTGCCCTGCATCGCGGCAGGGAATGGTTCGTGGCTCTCGCCTGCATGGGATGCGTCCGCTCGCCTCGCGCCGACGGACTTGGACAGACGAGCTGCCACGACGTCCGCGCGACCGGCGACTTCCCTACACGGCGGCCGTGCTCGTGCGCGAGATGATCTTGGTCCCCGTCTTGCGCGCCACCGCGACAGACGCCTTGTTGATGAGGTAGTTGAGCAGGATGTAGATGATCGCGATCACGAAGTAGGTGCTCACGAGCGCGTCGTAGTTGGTGATGAGCACGCGCGCGTTCTGCAGCATGTCGGGGTAGCTCACCACGTAGGCGACCGTCGTGTCCTTGACCACGACCACCAGCTGCGAGATGAGCGTGGGAATCACGAAGCGGATGGCCTGGGGCAGCACGATCTTGAAGGTGATCTTGTGCTTGCTCATGCCCAACGACATGGCCGCCTCGACCTGGCCGCGCGGCACGGCGTTGACGCCCGCGCGGAAGACCTCGGCGAGCACGCCCGAGGCGGCAAGCCCCACCGGCAGCGTGATCATCCAGAAGGACGAGAGCTTGATGCCGTACTGGGGAACGACCAGGAAGAAGAAGTAGATCAGAAGCAGGCTGGGCACGCCGCGGAAGAAGTCGATGACCACGCGCGAGACGAGCGCGACCGGCCTCAGGGCGCTGGTCCTTCCCAGCATGAGCACGAGACCCAGCACCAGGGCGATGACGCCCGCCACCAGGGCGACCTGGATGGTGCCCAAAAAGCCGCGACCCAGGAAGGCCCAGGTGGACGCCTGGCCGAAGAAGGTCCAGTACTTGGCGGCGAGCTGGCCTGTCAGGTAGAAGCGCTGGACGACGAGCCCCAGCGCGACGGCGACGAGGACAAGGGAGATGGCGGTGCCCACACGGATGTTGCGGCGCATCCTCGGGCCGGGCGCCTCGAAGAGGGCGTCCCTCATGGACATGGTATCGGTATGGGAGCTCATCGGACGATCCTCACCCTCTTGTCGATGCGGTTTCCGACGAAGCCGATGACCACGGCGGTCAGCACGTAGCCCAAGGCCGAGATGGCGAAGGCAAGGATGCCGCCAGTGGACCTCGTGTTGATGTACGACACTGCCCCCGTGAGCTCATTGGGGCTCAGCGGCACCTGGGATCCCAGGGCCGTGGTGAGCATCACCGCGATGAGCAGGTTGGTCATGGGGAGGACCGCCGAGCGCAGCGCCTGGGGAATCACGACCTGTCGCTGGATCTGGACGAAGCCCATGCCCAACGAGCGTGCCGCCTCGATCTGTCCCACGCCGATGGTGTTGATGCCGCTCATGAAGTTCTCGGAGCCGAAGGCGGATCCCAGGAGCACGCAGGCGATGACCACGCTTGGCCCATAGTCCAGCACGACCTTGAGGACGGGCAGCGCGTAGACGATGATGATCACCAGCGAGACGCCCGGGATGTTGCGGAACACCTGGACGTAGAGGTCGCCCACGACGCGCAGGGGCCTGATGGGGGACACGCGCATGACGGTGACCACCAGCGCGAGCACCATCGCGCCCACGTACGAGACGGCAGTCATCTTCCAGGTGGTGAGCAACGCCGTCAGGTAGACGTCGCCATATGTGGTGAGAAGCTCAGAGAGCCCCATGTGCCTCTCCTTACCGCAGCGGGGCCATCGCGCGCAGGGAACGCACGAAGGCCCCGTTGCCAAGGTTCATGTCGTGGGCGACTCGCCGCGGCCGTCCCGTCCGCTTCGGGCTAGGCCTGGATGGCAGGGGCCTCGGGAGCGGAGGCGACACCGGTGCGGTCACCGATGGCGATCTGCCAGAGCTTGGCCCAGGTGCCCTCGTCCTCGACCTTCTTGAGGAAGGCGTTCACGAAGGCGACGCCGTCGGAGTCGAGAGGCAGGCCGATGCCGTAGGGGTCGTCGGGGCCGAAGGGGTCGCCGGCGATGCGGTACTTGCCCGGGTTCTTGGCGACGCTGCCGTAGTGCAAGGTGATGTCGATGATGTAGGCGTCGACGCGGCCCTGCTCCAGAGCGGTACGCGCCTCCTCGTCGGTGCTGAACTCCTGGACCTTCGCCTCGGGCGCGAATTCGGCGACGACGCCGGGGCCGGTGGAGCCGGACTGCGCGGCGACGTTCTTGCCCTTCAGGTCGTCCACGCCGTTGATGTCGGTGTTGTCAGCCTTGACGAGGATGCCCTGCTGCGAGGTGTAGTAGGGGCCGGCGAACGAGATGAGCTTCTTGCGCGCGTCGGTGATGGAGTAGGTGGCGAAGACGGCGTCGACCTGGCCGTTGGTCAGCACGGACTCGCGGGTGTCCGAGGTCACCTGGGTGACCTCGATCTTGGACTCGTCGCCCAGGATGTAGCGGGCGAGGAGCTGCGAGAGGCCCGCGTCGAAGCCGCGGAGCTTGCCGTCCGTCTCGTTGAGGAGACTGAAGAGGGTCGAGGTGCGCGTGGTGCCCACACGGAAGCTGCCGGCGTCCTTGATGGCCTTGGCCCAGCTGCTGGCCTGGACGGTGGCGTCGTCGGCGACGGCACCGGAGGCGATCAGGCTGTCGTAGGCGGTGGCGTCGATGGCGACGGGGGTGGCGTCAGCCGAGGCGTCGGAGGAGCTGGCGCCATTGCTGGAGCTGGCGTCGTCGGGGCTGCAGGCGGCGAGCGCGAGGGCCGCGAACCCACCGACGCCCAGGCCGAGGGCCTGGCGACGAGTCGCGAAGGGCGTGCGCTTGGTAGCATCGTTCTTCATGGTGGTGCCTTTCTCCTTGGGCGGGCGCGGGCATGATGCCCTCCCGCACTCCTGCCCTCACGGGCAAGGTAGCAAAGCTAATCATACTTGACGGGTAGGAATAAGCTTCAGCTACGATACCCCCAAGGGGTGCCGTCCTATACAGCCGTTACCCCCTGTTCATCAAAATGCTCAGGGTCGCGGACGCGTCCCCTGAAAAGTCGAGCCGCCATCTCACGCCGCCATCCGCGACGATGCGGCAAAAAATGTGCTCCGGGCAGGTCTGATGGGACCAAGGCCGGGGCAGAGACTCGCGACGGGCAGGCAAGGCGAGAGGGGCGAGCGCCCCCTCCCCTGGCCCTAGGCCAGGAGGAAGTAAGCGATGACCGCCGCGCCCAGCGCGATGCGGTACCAGCCGAAGGACCGGAAGTCGTGCCTTCGGATGTATCCCATGAGGAAGCGGATGACGGCGAGGGAGACCACGAACGCCACCACGCACCCCACGGCGAGGACCATGGCCTCGTTGGGCGCGAATCCGTTGCCCTTGAGGAAGAACTTGACGAGTCGGAGGGCGCTCGCGCCAAACATCACGGGGATGGCCAGGTAGAAGGTGAACTCCGCCGCGACCTTGCGGGAGCAGCCCAGGATCAGGCCGCCGATGATGGTGGAGCCGGAGCGAGACGTGCCTGGCACCATCGAGAGCACCTGGAACACGCCGATGCCGATCGCCGTGGGCCAGTCGAGGGAGTCTATGTCACGCACGCGGGCGCCCGCGTCGGCAAGGGCAGACGGCCCGTCCGTCTCCGGCCCCTCGGCACGCGCCGCGAGGTGGCGCGGACCCTCCGCGGTGCCAGCGCGGCGCGCAGCCGACATGACGGCCCCGGCCCCACCCGCGGCGGCAAGCGCGGAGGCACGCCTCTCTCGCCCGGACTCGATGACGATGAAGGCGATGCCATAGACGATGAGGGCACCGGCGATCACGAAGGGACCGCCCAGGTGCTCCTCCATCCAGTCGTTGAGGGGGATGCCGATGACCGCGGCGGGAAGGCAGGCGACGACGATCTTGGCCCACAGCGACCAGGTGGCCCTGCGTCGCGCGGCGTCCTTCTCGCGCGAGAAGGGGTTGAGCTCGCCGAAGTAGAGCACGCAGACGGCGAGGATGGCGCCCAGCTGGATCACGACCAGGAACATGTTCCAGAAGTCGACGGACACGTCGAGGCTCACGAACTGCTGGAGCAGCAGCATGTGTCCTGTGGACGAGACGGGAAGCCACTCCGTGACCCCCTCGACCAGACCGAAGAGCGCGGCCTTCAGAAACTCGACCAGATCCATGGGCCCTCCCTACGACGCGGTTCCCGGGACGGACCCCGAGCGTTCGGGCTAACTATGACAGCGCCGGCACATGCCGGGCGCCGGGACGGCCTCTCACCACGAGAAACGCGAACGGCCCCGACACCACGTGCATGCCGGGGCCGTTCATGTCTGCCGCGGTGGCCAGGGCTAGCGTACGGAGAAGAGCACGTCCCCGCGGCGCAGGCTGCCGGAAGCGAAGTCGCTGACCTGCCGGTCGTCGGCGTCCGTCACCGTGACCACGGTCTCGGTGCTCTTGCCCGCCTTCCGGATGGCATCGAGGTCGGCATCGAGCAGGGGCTGTCCCGCCCTCACGCGGTCGCCCACCCTGACGTGCGCCACGAAGGGCGCCGCATTGAGCTCGACGGTGTCGATGCCCACGTGGAGCATCACGTCAAGGCCCGAGTCGGACCTGATGCCGATGGCGTGCAGGGTGTCGAAGACCACCTCGACGCTACCGTCCACGGGCGAGCAGAGCCGTCCCTCGCTGGGCAGGAGCACCACGCCCCGACCCATCATCCCCTGGGCGAACACCGGGTCGGAGCAGCTCGAGAGCGGGAGCGCCTCGCCAGCCGCAGGGCTCAGGACGCGCACCCCGCCCCTGCCCGAAAAAAGGTCGAAGAGCCCCATCCCTACTCCATCTCCAGAATCTCGCGCATCTGCGTGGCATAGAGCGACGCCTTGTTGCCATAGACGATCTGGACGCCACCGCTCACGTGGACTATGCCGTGGGCGCCCAGCTCCTTGGTGAAGTACTCGTCAGGCTCGACCGCGGAGGGGTCGACCAGCATGAGGCGGAGTCGGCTGAAGCAGGCGTCGGCGTTGCCGATGTTCTGGGGCCCGCCCACGGCCTCGACGATCCTCTCCACGAGCTCGGAGCTCGGCGCGCCGGCGCTGGCCACCTCCTTGACGTCCTGGCCGTCGTCCTCGCGGCCAGGGGTCTTGAGGTCCTGCTTGAGGATGAGGAAGCGGAACGAGAGGTAGTACACGGCGAAGTAGATGGGGCCGAGGACCAGGATCACCCACCAGTTGGAGCCCTTGGCGCTGCCCAGGATGCCGTTGAACACGAGCGAGAGGAACGGGCCTCCGAAGGCGGTCGACCCCGCCACGTTGAAGTTGAGCAGGTAGGTGAGGGCGTAGGCGAGGCCCGCCATGATGGCATGCACGACGAAGAGCACGGGAGCGACGAAGAGGAAGGCGTACTCGACGGGTTCGGTGATTCCCATGAAGACGCAGGGGATCAGCGAGGCCACCATGAGGGCGCCGACCTTGCGCCTGTTCTGGGGAAGCGCGGTGCGCCAGAAGGCGAGCGCGGCACCGGGCAGGCCGAACATGGCGAAGACGACCTTGCCGTTCATGACGAAGCGCGAGACCTCGATGTCGAAGCTCCTGTCGTTGGAGCTGACGATCGCGTTGTAGATGTTGACCGCACCGCTCACCGCGTTGCCGTCGATGGTCTGGCTGCCGCCCAGGTTGGTAAACATGAAGGGCAGGTACACGAAGTGGTGGAGGCCAAAGGGCAGCAGCAGCCTCTCGCAGGAGCCATAGACGAAGCTGCCCAGGGCACCCGCGCTACGGATGAAGGCGCTGAGGGCGCCGAGCGAGGCCTGGATGGGCGGGAACACGAAGGACATCACGATGCCCAGGAGGCTGCAGAAGGCGATGGTGGCGGCGGGGATGAAGCGCGTGCCGTTGAAGATCGAGAGCACGGGTGGGAGCTCGATCTTGTACCAGCGGTTGTGGACCCAGGCCACGAGCGCGCCCACGACGAGGCCGCCGATGACGCCGGTGTCGAGCGTGACGGTGCCAAGGATGGCCGCCTGGCCGGTCGCCAGATTCTTGGGGTCTATGGTCCCCAGCTTGGTGAGGAAGGTCCCCATGACGGCGTTCATCGTCATGTATCCGATGAAGCCGCAGAGGGCCGCGGTGGCCTTCTCGGACTTGGCGAAGCCGTAGGCCACGCAGATGGCGAAGAGCATGGGGATGTTGCCCATGACCACGTTGCCCGCCACCTTGCAGAGCGAGAAGAGCATGCCCGGCACCGCAGCGCCCAGCCAAGGCGCCACGTTGAGCAGGGACTTGCTGGTGAAGGCGCTGCCCAGGCCGACCAAGATGCCCGCGATGGGCAGGATCAGGACCGGCGTCATGAGCACCTTGCCGAGCCGCTGGAACTTGGCGAGTGCCTCTTCCTTGTTCATAGCCAACTGCCTTTCCTTGTGCGGGGGCGGCGCGCCCGGGCAGGGCCCCTGTCGCGCGCGTCGCCGCTCGCAGCTCCCCTGATGGTGCGGGACGCGACCCTGACGACGCGCCCCGCCGTTGCCCAAGGCCCCTAGTGGAGCTCGGGCCAGTAGCCCTCGTTGGCCTCGACGAGCTTGTCGAGGACCTTGCGGGCCTCCTTGCCGTCGTTGACGAGCCTGTTGAGGGTGAGCGCCTGAAGCGCCTTGCCGTAGGAGTGCTCGAGGTAGGCCTCGATGGCCAGGCGCTCGTAGGAGTACTGGTTCACCATGAGACCGTGGTAGAAGGTGTCGATCTTGCCCACCGCGTACGGCACGGGGCCGTTGACGCCCACGCTCGCGGCGACCTCGACCTGGGCGTCGTCAGGGAAGTCCTTGATGATGCCGTCGTTGCGCACCATGACGATGAAGGTCTTGCGGGTGTTGCGGTAGATCGCGGAGGAGACCTCGACGATCATGTCGCCGTGGGCGTCGTTCTGGACGACCGACGAGCCCTGGGCGGTGCCCACCTTCGCCACGCGGCGGCACTCCTCGAAGACGCGCTTCTCTCGCCCGTTTATGACCTCGTCGCTGCGGGTGTAGTTGGGGTCGAGGTGCGCGACCTTGTACTTGGGGTACAGGTAGTACTGCAGGTAGGTGTTGGGCAGGTACTCGGGGAAGTCGTCGAGCATGTCAGCCACCATGGCGTAGGTGTCGAGCCAGGACTGGTCGCGCTGCTCGGCGTCGACGGGCTTGAAGCCAAACTTCTTGGTGTGCTCCTTGATGTCGGGCACCAGGTCGTGGCCGGACTCGTCATAGAGGTGCGTGAACCATCCGAAGTGGTTGAGGCCGAAGTAGGTAGGCTCCCAGTTGCTGGGGTCCTTGCCCAGGAGCCTGCCATAGGAGCGCAGCAGGTTGACGGGCTGGTCGCAGATGTTGAGGATGCGCCTCTCGTCCGGGAAGACGCGTGCCAGGCCGTAGGCGACGAGGGCCGCGGGGTTGGTGTAGTTGATGATCCACGCCTTGGGGCTGCGGGCACGCACGTCCTCGACGATCTGGATCATGTCGCTCATGGAGCGGATGCCGTAGGCCATGCCACCCGCGCCGACGGTCTCTTGGCCGATCAGGCCCATGGACAGGGGGATCTTCTCGTCCTTGGAGCGCATGTCGTAGCCGCCGGTGCGAATCTGGCAGAGCACGAAGTCGACGTCCTCGTAGGCGACGTCCTTGTCGGTCGTGTAGTCGAACTCGACGCCGGGGGCCTCCTCGCGGAAGAGGATCTTGCCGAAGTCGCCGATCACGGCCTGGCGCTCGGCGTCGGTGTCGAACATGACAACGCGCCTGAGCGGGAAGATGTCCTGGTGCTTGGTAAGGGACTTGAGGATGCCGGGGCACCAGGTGGAGCCGCCGCCGACGATGACGATGTTGAGCTTGTCCTTCATGAGGATCACTGGCCTCTCTGTGCTCAGTTGCGCCTTCTCTTCCAAGGGGCCGGGCCGTCGCCTCCCGGGATTTGGCGACCGTCCTTCCCGTCGGCAACGTTGTACAGGAGGCATCTGCCGGAAGCGCCCTTGACCACGACGTTTGGACGCGCGCCACGCATCTGGTATACGTACACAATCGTGTGTAGGAATACACGAGCGCGCTCGTCGACGGGAGACGACATGAGGTTCTACGACGCGGTGAGGGAGAACTCGCTCAAGCTCAATCGCATGGAGACCGACATCCTGCGCTACGTGGTCGCCTCCAAGGACCGCGTGCGGCAGCTCAGCGCCAAGGAGCTCGCGGGGCACTTCTACGTGGCGCCCAACGCGATCACCCGGCTTGCTCACAAGCTGGGCTTCTCCGGCTTCAACGAGATGAAGTCCTCATATCTCGTCTCGCTCGAGGAGCGCAACTTCACCATCGAGCGGACCAGCCTGGACGAGTCCATCGTCCGCACTCGCGAGCTCCTGAACGACCGCCTCGTGGAGGAGGTCGTCGATGCCATCGAGTCCGCCGACCAGGTCGTCTTCTTCGCCTCGGGCCTCTCGGTCCTGCCCTGCGAGGACCTCTGCAGCAAGCTCAAGATCCTGGGAAAGCATGCGGAGGTGCTCAGGGAGCGTCACGTTATGACCCACACCGCCAAGCTCCTGGGCAGCAACGACCTGCTCTTCGCCGTCAGCGTGAGCGGCGAGACCGGCGTCTCGATCGACTCGACGCTCATAGCCAAGGCGCGCGGCGTGAGGGTCGTGACGCTCACGGGCCTCTCGAAGAACCGCCTGGCTTCCCTGGCCGACCACGCCCTCTATGCGGTCGACCGCCAGATCACCTACGACGACATGGACCTCAACAGCCGCCTGGCCTTCTACTACGTGATGGAGGTCATCTTCGAGCGGCTCTTCGCGCGCGTGACCTCGCGAGGCGAGGGGCCCGCCTCGGACGAGGGCCGCACGGACCCCATGTCGGAGGGGCTGCTGTCCTAGGGGCGCGTCCCTCTCGCCTACAGAGGCCGGGACGCCGCCCACGCCACCAGAGGGGCCGACGGCAGCGTGGCCGCGGGTGCCATCCGCGCCCGCGGGTACACTCCAGGAAACGTGCCATTCGTCCTCTGGAGGTGTTCCCATGGCAAGCTACCAGGACCTGGGCTACGACAAGATCCTCGTCACCCTGGACGGAACCGAGCAGCAGGGGGAGGTGCTGCGACGGGCGATCATCGTCGCGGCAAACAACAACGCCGAGCTCTACATAGGCCACGTCATCGACGCCACGGCGCTCGAGGCGGCGGGGAGTTTCCCCACGGGGCTCGTGGCCACGCTGGAGGAGGACTTCCGCGCGTCCATCGCCGACCAGGTGGCCGAGGCCGAGGCGGAGGGCCAGATCAAGCGCGTCGAGGTCATCGTGCGCGCCGGACGCATCCGCGAGACCCTGAAGGAAGAGATGATCGACGTCATCCATCCCGACCTCATCATCTGCGGCGCACGCGGGCTCTCGTCGATTAAGTACGCCCTCCTGGGCTCGATCTCGACCTTCCTCACCAGGAGCGCCAGCTGCGACACGCTGGTCATCAAGTAGGCCGGCAGGAGGCTCGGCCGGTCGCAAGGGTCCCGACACGGAATCGTTCAGGACTCGCCCGAGTTGGCAGAAAGTCGCCGTCTCGGGCGAGTTCTGCATGCCATGCCACCGGCGGAGACGGACCGCCCCCCACCTCTTCCAGGAGAGAATCCCCTCCCCCTACGCCGTAAGGAAGACCATGGCGATGATCATGGCGAAGCCGGTGAGCTCAGCCGGCCCGAACACCACCCCGAGCCAGAGCACCGAGCTCAGCGTGGCAACCACGGGTTCGACCGTGCCCAGCATCGAGCCGCGAACGGAGCCCACCTCCTTCATTCCCTGCAGGTAGAGGGCATAGGCGCCAAAGGTCCCCAGCACCACCGAGGCGGCGACCATGAGCCAGCCCACGCCGTCGAGGGAGGGCATGTGCTCCCAGGGTCGGTACGCCAGCGAGAGGGCCACGCCAGACACGAGGAATGCGATGCCGTTCACGGCGAAGTTCCCCCAGCGGCGGATGAGCTCGAGCGGCTGGATGTCCAGGATCGTCGCGGCGACGGCACAGGCGAGGCCCCAGGCGAGGCCCTCCGGCGGCAGCGAGAGCGTGGCTGGGTTGCCCCCCGTGGCGACCAGATAGGTGCCCCCGAAGGCAAGCACCACTCCCGCGAGCTCCCTCCTGCGAGGCCTCCTGCGCCCGTGCACGCACACCACCAGCATGACGATGACGACGTTCAGGCTCTGGAGCACCGTCGCGGTGGCGGAGTTGGTCCAGTCGATGGCCTCGAGGTAGGCGACCTGTGAGAGCAGGATGGAGCCGAAGGCCACGCCCACCACGCCGCGCAGCGAGCGACGGTCGCGCAGGAGCCCTCCCAGGCGCCCGGGCGAGCCCAGGCCCGCCATGGCCAGGAAGAGCCAGCAGGCGGTAAGCTCCCTCACGCAGACCATCCAGAGCGGGTCCACGGCGTAGCTGCCCATGAGGAGCTTCGAGAGCGTGCCGTTGAGCCCCCAGAGCGTGCCGCCCGCCAGGGTGAGGAGCGTCCCTCTGACCTTGCGCCTCGCATCCTCGTCGGCAGCGCCGGCACGGCTTCGAACGCCCGCCCCCACGGCACCGACGGATGCCCGTGCGGCACCGGACGCGAGGCCCTCTCGCCCGCAGGCGCCGTCCGCGGCGGCTCCCCCGTCGACGGCCGTCACGCTCCCCTTTGCCTCTTTCCCCACCGCAGACCTCCGTCGCACGCCATGTGGCGCGCAGAATCGTCCCAAGCTTTTGCCTGCTGAGCTTACAACGCGGCGGGCGGGGTAAGTTAAGCACATCGGAAGTCTATGCGGTCCACAGACGCCCGCGGCCGAGACCGCGGCAACGAGGGAGAGAAGATGCCAGCAAGCAAGAGCGGAGTTTCCTTCACCACGCCCGACCCCAGCCTCGCGCCCGGCACGTGGCACGCCGGGTTCACCGTCCGTTCGGTCGAGCCCCTGGAGGAGCTGGGGGGCACCGCCTACGTCATGCGCCACGACGCGAGCGGCGCGCGCCTGATGTGGCTCGCCGTCCCGGACGACAACAAGTCCTTCTCCATCGCCTTCAAGACCCCACCCAAGGACGACACGGGCGTCTTCCACATCCTCGAGCACTCCGTGCTCTGCGGCAGCGACCGCTACCCCGTCAAGGAGCCCTTCGTCAACCTGATCAAGAGCTCCATGCAGACCTTCCTCAACGCCATCACCTTCCCCGACAAGACCATGTACCCGGTGGCCTCCACCAACGTGGCCGACCTCGAGAACCTCATGGGCGTCTACCTCGACGCCGTCCTGCACCCCTCCATCTGGAGGCGCAGGCGCATCTTCGAGCAGGAGGGCTGGCACCTCGAGCCCACGGAGGACGACGGCCTCGCCTACAACGGCGTCGTCTACAACGAGATGAGGGGTGCCACCTCGGACCCCGACGACGTCCTCTTCCAGGCCCTCGACCGCCAGCTCTTCCCCACCAACGCCTACCGCTTCGACTCCGGCGGCGACCCCTCCTCCATCCCCGACCTGAGCTACGAGGAGTTCCTGGACTCCCACGCCCGCCACTACACCCTGCCCAACAGCTACACCGTGCTCTACGGCGACCTGGACATCGAGCGCGAGCTGGCCTTCATCGCCGAGCGCTTCGACGGCGCCGAGGACCGCCACGCCGGCGCCCCCAACCCGCTCGAGCCGCAGGAGCCCGTGCGCCCCGCCCTGGCCAAGGCGCGCATGGCCACCGCCCCCGGCAACGCCGCCGTGGGCCTCTCGTACGTCATCGGCACGGCAGGCCAGCGCGAGCGCGTGCTCGCGGCGGACGTCCTGCTCGACGCCCTCTGTGGCTCCAACGAGGCGCCGCTCAAGCGCGCGGTGCTCCAGAGCGGGCTCGCGGACGAGTTCCAGGGCATCCTGGTGGACGGAGAGCTCCAGCCTCAGGTCGCCTTCCACGCCAAGGGAACCAGGCCCGACTCCGGGCCGGCGCTCCGCGAGCTCGTGGAGGGGACCTGCGCCAGGCTCGTGCGGGACGGCATCGGCAGGGAGCGCCTCGAGGCGTCGCTCGCCCAGGCGGAGTTCAACCTGCGCGAGGGCGACTGGGGCTACTACGCCGACGGAGTGGCCCTCTCCATGCAGGCGATGTCGAGCTGGCTCTACGACGACGGACGCCCGGTGGACTACCTGCGCTTCCAGGACTGCATAGACTCCATGCGAGAGGGGCTCGCCGACGGCTACTTCGAGCGGCTCCTGGACGAGCTGGTCTGCCACAGCGCGCACAACGCCGAGGTGGAGCTCGTGCCCGTGGAGGACGGTGCCGCGGCCGACGAGGCGGCACGGCTTGCGGAGCTGCGCGCGGGCATGGATGACGAGGCCTATGCCGCAGTCGCGTCCGAGCTCGAGGCCCTGAGGCGCGAGCAGGAGGCGCCGGACGACCCGGCCGACGTGGCGCGCCTCCCGCGCCTGGGCGTCGCGGACATCGCCGAGGCCCCCGCCGAGCCACGCGAGGAGCGCGTCGAGGCACCTCTCCCCTGCGTCTGGCACGGCATCCCCACGCATCGGATCGACTACGTCTACCACTACTTCGACCTGCGCCGCCTGACGGCGGACGAACTTCCCTACGCGAGCGTCCTGGCCGAGCTCCTGGGGCGCCTGGGCACCCGCGAGCACAGTGCCGCCGAGCTCGACACGCTGGTGGAGGGCCGGCTGGGCAGCCTGGACTTCTTCTGCGACTCCTACGCGTGGCAGGGCAGCCTCGACGAGGCCAGGCCCTACCTGGTCGTGGGGGTGAGCTCGCTCTCGGAGCGCGTCGCCGACGCCGCGACCATCCCCGCCGAGGTGTGGGGCTCCACCCTCTTCGACGACCAGGAGCGCATCCTGGCCATCCTCCAGCAGAGGCGCATCGCGCTCTCCCAGTACTTCCAGAACAACGGGCACGCCGCCGCGATGGCGCGTCTCTCCACCCACTACTCGCGCTCCGCCACGGCGGCTGACGCGCTGGGTGGCGTGGGCCTCTACCTCTTCCTGAGGGAGCTCCTCGCCAGCTGGGACGAGCGCAAGGACGAGCTCTGCGCGCGGCTCGCAGACGTCGCGCGGCGCGTCTTCAGCTCCGACGAGGTGCTGGTGAGCTTCACCGGACCTCGCGCGGACCTGGACGCGTTCTGGGCGGCGGGCGGCAGCCTGGGTCTCTCCCCCGCAGGGGACGCGGCGGCACACAGGCTCGAGCTCCCCGCGCCCAAGGCCCAGGACGAGGCCTTCCTCATCGCCTCCAACGTGAGCTACGTGGGAGAGGGGGCCGCCCGCTCGGCTGCCGACGCCTTCGGCCCCGGCAACTGGGCCGTCGCCTCGCGCGCGCTGAGCTTCGACTACCTCTGGAACGAGGTGCGCGTGAAGGGTGGCGCCTACGGCGTCGGCTTCCGCCGCACCACCAGCGGGCTCCCGCAGTTCTGGTCCTACCGCGACCCCGCCGTCACCCCCAGCATCGCCCGCTACGAGGGCAGCGCCGACTGGCTGCGCTCCTGGGACGCCAGCCGGACCGAGCTCGAAGGCTACGTCGTGTCCTGCGTCGCCGCACACGACAACCCGGTGAAGCCCCGCCAGCTCGCCCGCAGGCAGGACGGCCTGGACCTCTCGGGCCGCCCCGAGGGCTGGCGCGCGGAGCTGCGCGGGCAGGTCCTGGGAACCACGCAGGAGACCCTGCGCTCCATGGCAACGTGCCTGGATGGGCTTGAGGAGAGGCGCAGCCTCTGCGTCTTTGGCCCCCAGGAGCAGGTCGAAGGCTCGGGCCTCACATTTGACCAGGTCATCGACCTAAGGGACGCGGCGGTGGAGAACGAAGCCGCAGAAGGCTAGGAGCGGGCCACCAAGCAAGGCGCAGGCGGGGACGGCCACGCGAGCGGTCGCCCCCACCCCTTTGGCTACGCGCCGGCGACGGTGGTCACCCCTAGGCCAAGAGCTCCTCCACGGAGAGCTTGGGCACGTGGTTGACTCGTTCCTCGTCATGCCAATAGGCAAGTCCGCCGACCCCATCGGCATCCTCGAGGCGCACCTCCTCGGCAGGCCAGCCCACCGCGACGAGCAGCAGGCACGCCAGGCCCCTCTCTCCCAGGCCCAGGACCTGGTCGAGCTCGGGACCATAGCTCTTTATCATGCAGGCTCCCAGGCCGCGGGCGCTCGCGGCGAGCGCGATCGCCTCGGCGGCTATGCCTGCGTCGACGTTGCGGATGGGGAGCTCCGCCATCTCTGACGGCGCACAGACGGCGAGGTATGCCGTGGGCCTCTCGCCCGGCTCAGGACCGTCCCAGTCCTTGATGGCGGCCGCCCAGCGATGGGTCGCAAAGGTCGCCGCGACCTCCTCCGGCTCGAACACCAGGCGGAAGCGCAGCGTCTGGGAGTTGTTTGCGGTGGGAGCCAGCCGCGCCGCGGCAACCAGCCCCAGGAGCCCCTCCCTGCCCACGGGCCTCGACCCGTCGAACCTCCGGATGCTCCTCGCCTGCCTCAGCAGCCCCTCGAACTCGTCCGCTCGCATCTCTTCCCCTCTCGCCTTGGCCCTGCTGCGAGCATACTCGTGGAAGTGGGCCGCACCCGCGGGCGCGGCAAGACGAAACAAGGGAGAGACGCATGACACGCTACACCCTGGACGAGCTCTGCCGCCTCGTGGACCACACCAACCTCCACGCAGACGCCCGCGAAGCGGACATCCTGCGCCTCTGCGACGAGGCGAGGAGGTACCACTTCGCCATGGTCGCCGTGAACCCCGTGCAGTCCGCCCTCTGCGCCTCAGCCCTCGCGGGCACCGACGTGCGGGTAGGAGCGGCGATCGGGTTCCCCCTGGGCCAGGTCTCCGTCGCGGCGAAGGTCTTCGAGACCAAGGACGCCCTGGCCTCCGGGACGAGCGAGATAGACTACGTGGTCAACCTCACCCAGGTCAAAGAGGGCAGGTGGGACTACGTCGCCGACGAGATGCGGCAGATGGTCACCACCTGCCACGAGGCGGGCGTCCTCTGCAAGGTCATCTTCGAGAACTGCTACCTGGGCCTGGAGGAGAAACTCGCGCTCTGCCAAATCGCGCGAGAGGTGGGGCCCGACTTCGTGAAGACCTCGACCGGCTTCGGCAGCGGCGGCGCCACCGTGGAGGACGTGCGACTGATGGTGGCCAACGTGGGCGAGAGGGTCAAGGTCAAGGCGGCGGGTGGCATCCGCGACGCCGACTCCTTCCTCGCGCTGGTGGCAGCCGGTGCCCGCAGGATCGGCTGCTCGGCGGGGATCCCCATCATGGAGGAGCTGCGCCACCGGCTCGATGCCAGTGGCGCAGCGTGTCTCGAGCTATAGGCCTTGGACCAGGACGTCGGCGGTCTGGCCGCCGTCCCCCAGCCCAGGCGGGAGCAGGGTCGTGCCCTTACGCCTCGGTCACGAGTCCCAGCCTGAAGCAGGCATTGTAGATGCCGCCCTCGTCCACGTCGTCGGTGACATAGTCGGCCTGCTCGCGAACATCGTCGTTGGCGTTGCCCATGGCGATCGAGGTGCCCACCACGCCAAACATCTCGAGGTCGTTGCCGCCGTCGCCGAAGCAGATCGCCTCGTCGGGAGCGATGCCGTACTCGTCGAGCAGGCGGCGCACCGCGCGCGCCTTGCCGCCGTGGCGGGGGAAGGCGTCCACGAAGTGCGGCGACCAGCGGGTGAGGCGCATGTTGCTGGTGGCGTTGGTCACCACGTCGGTCTGGCCGGGTGCCAGGAAGATGTTGAGCTGGAAGATCTCATTGTGGAGGGCCTGCTCGATGTCCCCCTCCTCGAAGCTGAGCCCGGCGGCCTCCTCCACGGCGCGCACCTTGTCATCGTGCCCGCTCACGTAGCAGCGGCCGCGCTCCATGAAGAGGCATTCGTAGAGGCCGTCCCTGACCTGCTGCACCACCGTCGCGACGTCGGCGGGGTCCAAGGCCTCGGCATGCAGGACGTCATCGCGAGTGACGATCATCTGGCCGTTGAGGAGGATGAAGGCCTCCAGGTTGTCGATGGGGATCTCGTCCACCTGGTAGGGGGGACGGCCCGTGGCGAGGAAGCACTTCACGCCGGCCTTCCGGAGCTCCGAGAGGGCGATCTGCGCGGAGTCGGGAACCTGGTGGGTCTTGAACGAGAGCAGGGTGCCATCTGCGTCGAAGAAGGCAGCCTTGACCCTGCCGGGTGTGTTCCAAAGTGGCATCTTGCGTTGCTCCTAGCGTCTTTGGCCGACCGGTCATGTATGTTAGTCGGCCAAAAAATTGTAGGAGGCAAGCCACGAACGGCCCAGACCGCTCGGCGAACGACACGATATGAGCAATTTTCCGCCTTTTATGCACACATGACGGAGAGGGGCACCAAAGCGCGCCGCCAGCCCCTCTCCCCTGCCTAGAGCCCCGAGGAGGCGATGGCTCCAACCGCCCGGCGTATGCGCTCGGGGGGCATGACCAGCGCGAAGCGCACGTAGCCCTCCCCCGCCGGGCCGAAGCTCGCGCCCGGGCAGACGATGACGCCGGAGCGCTCCATGAGCTCCAGGGTGAAGGCCACGGAGTCGCCGCGGCCGTGGGGCAGGCGCGCCCAGACGAACATCGTGCCGTGCGCGTTGGGACGCTCCCAGCCTATGGCCTCGAGACCGTCGCAGAGCGCGTCCCTGCGCTGCTGGTAAAGCAGGCGCTGTTCCTCCACCTGGTCACGGGGTCCCCTGAGGGCGGCAATCGCCGCGTCCTGCTCGGGGAAGAACATGCCGAAGTCGACCTGGCTGCGGAGCTTGCGCGCCGCCGCCACGACGTCGGGCCGTCCCACCAGGAAGCTCAGGCGTGCCCCGGTGACGTTGAAGGACTTCGAGAGCGAGAGGAACTCCACGCCCACGTCGAGCGCGCCCTCGTACTGCAGGAAGCAGCCGCCCGCCGGGCCGTCGAAGACGATGTCGGAGTAGGCGTTGTCATGGATCACGACGATGTCATGGGCGCGGGCGAAGTCGATGACCTCGCGGTAGACCTCGGGCGTGCCCACCGAGCCGACGGGGTTGGCGGGGAGCGAGACCACCATGTACTTGGCACGGTCGGCGACCTCGTCGGGGATGTCCGCCACGTGGGGCAGAAAGTCGTGCTCGGCCGTAAGCGGGTAGTACCAGGGCTCGGCCCCGGCCAGGAGCGTGCCCGCCTGGAAGACGGGGTAGCAGGGGTCGGGGATGAGCGCCAGGTCGCCAGGGTCGGCGAGCGCGGCGCAGACGTGGCCCATGCCCTCCTGGGTGCCGCGACAGCTCATCACCATGTCGGGCTCGATGCCCGCCACGCCGAAGCGGTCGCGGTAGTAGTCGCAGACGGCCCGCGTCAGCTCGGGCTTGTCGTGCAGACTGTACTTCCAGCTGTCCGGGTCTTGGGCGCTCCTCACGAGGGCGTCGACCACGTGCTGGGGCGGCCTGAAGTCGGGCGTCCCCACGGAGAGGTCGAAGACCTCCCGGCCCTCCGCCTCAAGGGCGCGACGACGCGCGTTGAGCGTGGCGAAGACCTCGCTGCCAAACAGGTCGAGCCTCTTAGAGAACTGCATGCGCCTCTCCCCTCGCATTGCCGTCACGGTGCCGGAGACGTCCCGACGCCAGCATTCTTGCACGCGAACTTTGCCGACGTGTGACGGACGGCGCCCGAACAATGCGCGGATGTGCGCAAATGCACGACGCGCAATCCGTTTGGGCCCCCAGGACGCACGGTACGCAATCCGTTTGGGCCCCAGCCGTGTTGGCACCCCGCCCCTCTCCCCCAAGGATGGCGCTTCCGCCCGCCGTCGGCGAGCGGTGGGGGGCGTACACAAACTCATCAGACGCCCCTCTCGCCTTAGTTAAATGTTTTTATCAGAACCAATTGCGGGAGCTGGGGCTCGGCAGTTATCAACAGACTTATCGACCAACTATCAACAATATCTAGTGGCAAAGTAAACCAAATGCCCCAAGTTGTTGTGGTAGTCTTGTCCTCGCATCCAATAACTCGGCGGTGTGCCCAACCAGCTGCGAACCAGCGATGACGAAGGCGGAAGCAATGAAGATCATCAAGCGCAACGGCTCCGAGGTCCAGTTCGACCTCAGCAAGATCGAGAACGCCATCAAGGCAGCCAATGCGGAGGTGCCCGCCAACGAGCGCCTCACCGACCGCGAGGTGCGCTTCGCCTCCCTCAACGTCGAGGACGCCTGCCGCCAGGCCGGCCACACCGTGACCGTCGAGGAGGTCCAGGACCTCGTCGAGGACCAGCTCATGGCGCTCGACAGGTTCTCCGTGGCCCGCAAGTACATCATCTACCGCTACGTGCAGAACCAGAAGCGCCACAAGAACACGACGGACGACAAGATCCTCTCGCTCATCGAGAGCAACAACGAGGAGGTCAAGCAGGAGAACTCCAACAAGAACCCCTCCGTCGTCAGCGTCCAGCGCGACTACATGGCCGGCGAGGTGTCGAAGGACCTCGCCATGCGCGAGCTGCTCCCCCGCGAGGTCGTGGACGCCCACAACGAGGGCATCATCCACTTCCACGACGCGGACTACTACGCACAGCACATGCACAACTGCGACCTCGTGAACCTCGAGGACATGCTCCAGAACGGCACCGTGATCAGTGGCACCATGATCGAGAAGCCCCACAGCTTCTCGACCGCCTGCAACATCGCCACGCAGATCATCGCCCAGGTGGCCTCCTGCCAGTACGGCGGCCAGTCCATCTCGCTCGCCCACCTCGCGCCTTTCGTGGACGTGAGCCGCAAGAAGATCCGCCGCCAGGTCTTCGCCGAGATGGAGGCCATCGGCGCCCACCCCACGCCCGAGCAGATTGACCAGCTGGTCGAGAGGCGCCTGCGCGAGGAGGTCGCGCGCGGCGTCCAGACCATCCAGTACCAGGTCGTGACCCTCATGACCACCAACGGCCAGGCGCCCTTCATCACCGTATTCATGTACCTCAACGAGGCCAGGGACGAGCAGGAGAAGCACGACCTCGCGCTTTGCATCGAGGAGATGCTGCGCCAGCGCTACCAGGGCGTGCGCAACGAGGCCGGCGTGTGGATCACCCCTGCCTTCCCCAAGCTCATCTACGTGCTCGAGGAGGACAACGTCCGCGAGGGCAGCGAGTACTTCTACCTCACCAAGCTGGCCGCCAAGTGCACCGCCAAGCGCATGGTGCCCGACTACATCTCCGAGAAGAAGATGCGCGAGTACAAGCTCAGCAAGGGAGAGACCGAGGGCAACGGCGACTGCTACACCTGCATGGGCTGCCGCAGCTTCCTGACCCCCGACCGCACGGGCAACGGCTACGACAACGTCGCCCACGCCAAGAACTGGGAGCCTGGCAAACCCAAGTACTACGGCCGTTTCAACCAGGGCGTCGTGACCATCAACCTGCCCGACGTGGCTCTCTCGGCCCAGGGCGACGAGGGACGCTTCTGGCAGATCTTCGACGAGAGGCTCGAGCTCTGCCACACCGCTCTGCGCTGCCGTCACGACCGCCTCGCCGGCACGCTCTCTGACGCCGCGCCCATCCTCTGGCAGTACGGCGCGCTGGCCCGCCTGGACAAGGGCGAGAGCATCGACAAGCTGCTCTACGGCGGCTACTCCACCATCAGCCTGGGCTACGCGGGCCTCTACGAATGCGTCAAGGCCATGACCGGCCACAGCCACACCGACCCCGAGGGCACCGACTTCGGCCTGGCCGTCATGCAGCACATGAATGACAAGTGCGCCGAGTGGAAGGAGGCCGAGAACATCGACTACTCCCTCTACGGCACGCCCCTGGAGTCCACCACCTACAAGTTCTCGAAGTGCCTCCAGAAGCGCTTCGGCAAGGTGAAGGGCATCACGGACCACGGCTACATCACGAACTCCTACCACGTGAACGTGCGCGAGGACATCGACGCCTTCACCAAGCTGCAGTTCGAGAGCCAGTTTCAGCGCCTCTCGCCCGGCGGTGCCATCAGCTACGTCGAGGTGCCCAACATGCAGGACAACCTCGAAGCCGTCATCCGCGTGATGCAGTTCATCTACGACAACATCATGTACGCGGAGCTCAACACCAAGAGCGACTACTGCCAGGTCTGCGGCTACGACGGAGAGATCCAGATCGTCGAGGACGACGGCAAGCTGGTGTGGGAGTGCCCCCACTGCCACAACCGCGACCAGTCCAAGATGAACGTCGCCCGTCGCACCTGCGGCTACATCGGCACGCAGTTCTGGAACCAGGGCCGCACGGAAGAGATCAAGGACCGCGTGCTGCACCTGTAGGCAGCCGGGGCGGACGTTTTAGTCCGCATGACATCGCGCGCTCGCAACTCGCGCCGTGCCTGGAGGCTTCCAGGTACGGCGCGAGTTTCTTCACCGTGGACTTCGCAAGTCAGATGCCCTTTGCAGCGCAGAGACAAGATGCTTTCTTTTGGTATCTAAAATAGTACTGTATATGGTATCTATTCCAAGGAAAGGGGCGAGGGCATGACAACCATCTATTCCTCCGCCGCCCTCAAGACCCGACAGCGAGAGGTCAAGGATGCCGCGCTTCATGACGTGGTCCACATCACGGAGAACGGCAACGGAGCGTTCGTGCTCATGAGCGAGGAGATCTTCGAGCGGCGGCTGCAGGAGGCGGCGGAAGGAGCCACATACGAGGAGAGGCTTCGTGCATGCCTGAGGAACGGGAGGGCAGACATAGAGGAAGGCCGCTACGTGGAAGGCATGGAGGCATTCTCTGATGCCCTCGACAAGAGGCTCGCACGGCATGGCTAGGCTTCTGTTCGCGGAACAGTTCATTGATGACGCAGAGACCATCTACACGCCAAGGCTCGCAAGCCGTCCGGAGCGAATCCTGCGGATGGTCGAGTCGTTCCCGCTGAGCGGCAGCAGCGACCTTCCTGATTCCATCCGCCGCGAATTTGGAGACGGGACCAGAAAGTGCTCTCTCCCACCCTTCGACCTAATCTACGAATACGACGAGAAGGACGATGCCGTAACGCTCATGGGCATCATCCCCCAACGCCGCATGTGGTGACGAGGACCCTGCGCAAGGGCACATCACAAGTACAAATGGGTGTAAGTCGACGTGGATTGACGGCGACCCACAGGGCCGATCAACACGCACCCGGCAAGGCCGGACCAACAAGACGGGAGGGGGAGCAGGGGCCAAGGGGCTCCCACCCCACCTCCCGGTCCATCCGGCACCTCGGCGCCTACAGCACGGTGGTCGCCTCGTCCTCGGAAGGGCACTGCCTGGAATCATCCGTGTCCGCGTCCATGCTGGCAGTGACACCCGCATCCAGCGGTAGCGTGAGCTCCACCTTGAAGAGGTCCGCGTCCACGTCTAGAGAAAGGCTGCCGCCCTGGAGTTCCATCAGGCTCTGCGCGATGGAGAGCCCCAGGCCCGAGCCCTCGGTCGTACGCGACGAGTCACCGCGCACGAAGCGCTCCAGCAGCTCCTCGGCGCTCACGTCAAGCGGGGCGGCGGACACGTTCTTGAGGCTCATGCGCGCGACGCCCTCCCCTGGGGCGAGGCTGACGTAGACGCGTGTCCCCGGCTGCCCGTACTTCGCCACGTTGCCCAGCAGGTTGTCCAGCACGCGCCCCATCAGGCGCCCGTCCGCCCTCACCGCAAGGGGCAGCTCGGGCAGCCTGTCCACGAGCTCCAACCCCGCACCCTCGATCCTCTCGCCCCACTCGCCGAGTGCCTGCGAGAGGAGCACGCCCGCGTCCATGGAGACTAGGTCGACCTGGACGTTGCCCGTCTGTGCCTTGGAGGCCTCGATGAGGTCCTCGATGAGCTTCTTGAGCCGTGCGGACTGCCTGCCCAGCACGTCGGCGCACTCAGCCAGCTTCTGCTCGTCTCGCTCGCCGGGCTCGAGGACGAGCTCGGACGCGAGCAGGTCCGCATAGTTGATCACCGAGGTCAGGGGCGTCTTGAGGTCGTGGCTCACGTTGGTGATGAGCTCGGTGCGCATGAGCTCGGCACGAGTCTTGACCTGCTCGGCCTCGAGGGCCTCTCGCAGCGCCCGCGCGCGCTCCTCCGCAGCCGCTGATGCGGCGCCGGCCACCTGGTTGAGCCGCTCGGACATCTCGACCAGGTCCCCCCTCATCTGGCCCACGTCCACCTGGGCCTCGAAGTCGCCCTGCGCCAGGCGAGAGACGACCTCCCCCAGCTCCGCCAGGCGCGCCTGGCGCTCGCCGAGCATCACGAACGCGAGCGAGAGCGCGACGAGGTAGGCGAAGATCACCAGGGGCGTCAGCTCCGAGGCCAGGCCGAGGACGAGCCCCAGCACGATGCCACAGAAGGCGAGCGCCCAGCGCCAGAGGTGGAGCCATGCCACGCGGATGTCGTCCTCCATGTGCCAGCGACGCCGCGAGACAAGCAGACCCGCCACGAGCGCCGCGTCGAATATGACCAGCAAGACGAGCTCCCCGTTCATCGTGAAGCCGGATCCGTTGAGCGTCAGGTAGACGTAGTGCAGAAGCGGCATGAGAAGGACGGGCGAGAGTGCCCCCACCACGCACGCCGACCAAACCCAAATCGCGCCTGCGTTCTCGTTCGCCGACTCGATGCCGTTGCGTCTCATCTCTGGCCTCCCATCATGTAGCCGCGTCCCCAGACCACCCTGAGGTAGCGTGGGTTGGCGGGGTCGATCTCGATCTTCTCCCTGAGGTGGCGCACGTGGACCGCCACCGTGCCCTCGCTGCCGCAGGCCGGCTCGCCCCATACCGCCTCGTAGATCTGCGCCGGGCTGTACACGTGCCCCTGGCGGGCCATGAGGAAGCGGCAGATGTCGTACTCCTTGGGCGTCAGCGCCGCGGGCTCGCCGTCCACGGTAACGCGCTTGCCCGCGTCGTCCAGCTCGATGCCGCCCAGGACGAGGGCGTCGGAGCCCGCCGGGCCGTCCGCCATGCCGGAGCTGCCGCCCAGCCTCGTATAGCGCCTGAGGGCGCTCCGCACTCGGGCTAGCAGCTCGGCAGGAACGAAGGGCTTGGTCACGTAGTCGTCCGCCCCCAGGTCGAGGCCCAGGACCTTGTCCGCGTCCTCTCCCTTGGCGGTGAGCATGATCACGGGAGCGTTGGTGAGGCGGCGGATCTGCACCAGGGCCTCGGAGCCGTCCATGACCGGCATCATCACGTCCAGGAGGACGAGGTCGATGGGCTCCCCCGCCTCGATGCCCGCCCTCACCGCCGCCACGGCCTGCCTGCCGTCGTAGGCAGCGTGGAGCTCGTAGCCGGGATCGTTCAGGTAGATCCTGAGAGCGCCGACGATGTCGTGGTCGTCGTCCACCAGGAGGATGCGCTGCATGTCGTTCCTTCCTCGTACGTCGCTGGCGGCGGGGCCCTCCTGCGGTCGGAGCCCTTCCGTCCGGCGGGAGACCCTGTGCCCCGCAACCTTTATACGCGAGCGGGGCGTTAAGGGGCTAGGACGCAAACGCAGAAGACTTTCTTAAGGCTGGCAGGGGGGCGAGAGAGGCGCGGGCACGCGGAATCCCGTTCCGGGCATCCTGCGGCACGCGTGGGCTGCATGGCCTGCATGACGAACGCAGCATGCGCGACGCGCGTGGGCTGCATGGCGCACGTGGCCTGCATGGCGCGCGTGACGCGCAATCCAGCCATAGACTGCGCTCCTCTCGCTTGCGACCTGCGCATTCTCCGAATCCCGCGCAAACCACGCATGACCTGCGAGCCGGGACGCCACCCAACGCACGGCCTGCGCCCAACCCCCCCCCGCGTCACGCGTTCCGAAGGGCCCACAGCGCCTGCACCTGCCCTGCAAGCCACTCGTAGCTCCAGAGCATCTTGGACCGGGACCTGCTGTTGGGGTCGCGCACCACGATCGAGTCCCCGTCCATACCCGCAAGGACGACGAAGTGCCCCGTGGTCGTGAAATCCCCTGGCCCCATGACGCAGATGACGGGGTTTCCCGCCTCGAGGTTGGCGCGCACGCGACCCTCGTCCAGCGGGAGCTCCGTCACGTCGAGTCCCAGGAGGCTCCCTCCCTCGGGTATGAGGCTCCACTCGCTGCCGTCCGCCCGACGCGAAGCCGTGCGCCGTGGCAAACTCCGCCGCCTCGCGCGGCAAGAAGGAAGGGTCTCCCGTCAGGTAGACGTACGCCATCGACAGGCAGGTGGGACCGCAGCCAGAGAGGGCGAGGTACTGGCCGGCATACCATTGGTAGCCCCAGCGCTCGTCCCACTGGAGCAGCAGCGGCACCTCCCGCGACCCCACCAAGGACGAGAGGTCGACCGGCTGCACGAGCTCGTGCTTCGCCGCGTAGTCAAGGACGAAGCGGCGCCTCGGGGTTGCGGTCGTAGAGCTCGACGAGCTCTGCCGGGGTCCCTTCGGGCGGTCGCGCCAGGGAGCAGCCCCCCTCCTGCCAGGCAAGCCAGAACGCCGCCAGGGCAAGGAGAGCCAACGGGACCAAGGCGGCAAGGAGCGCACGTGCGACGAGCCGCTCCACAAGCGCGGGGTCTCCCAGCACGAGGTCCCTGAGCATGGGCCGCCACGTCCTGCGCGCGGGGCGCCTCCGCAGGTCGCACCACGCCCCGCGCCCGAAGCCCTGCCGGCACCGGCGCCACATCCCACACGTGGAGCCCCTGCGTGCCAGCTGCCAATCGCCGTCCCGAGCTTCGCGCACGACAGCGCCCCCTGCCCTCGCGTACATCCAGACCTCCCCCACCCGCAGGCCAACGTTCCAACTACCTGCGTTTATACGGGTAGGGCAGCTTAAGGAGCCAGGGTCCAAGCGCGAA
Organism: Olsenella phocaeensis; assembly: GCF_048189965.1. NCBI lineage: Bacteria > Bacillati > Actinomycetota > Coriobacteriia > Coriobacteriales > Atopobiaceae > Olsenella > Olsenella phocaeensis. The sequence goes on from NZ_DBEZHV010000013.1 coordinate 36,662, forward strand.
AGACTTTCTTAAGGCAGGCAAGGCGAGAGCTGCGCGGAATCCCGTGCCGAACGTCCCGCAACACGCGTGGCGCATGAGCCAACCCGCGGCATCCGGAGCCTCCGACATGGGAGTCCCACGGCTCGCGTGGTGCGCAAAGCAGCCGTAGCCTGCGCGCCTCTCGCCCGTGAACTGCGCATTCTCCGAATCTTGCACAAACCATGCGCGGCTTGCCCCTTCTCCGAATCCCGCGCAAACCATGCGCGGTCTGCGCGCGCAAGCGGCGCCGCCAGGCCAGCCCCAGCCGTGCAGCGCCTATACTGGGTGCACCGCGACCGAGGGAGCCCCATGAACTACGCGACCATCAAGTACTTCGACATCGCCAACGGCACGGGCGTGCGCACCACGCTCTTCGTCTCGGGCTGCCGCCTGCACTGCCCCCACTGCTTCAACGAGGAGGCCTGGGACTTCAACGCAGGAAAGACCTTCGATCGCGCGACGGAGGACAAGATCATCGCCAGCCTCGAGCCCGACTTCGTGGATGGACTCTCCATCCTGGGTGGCGAGCCCACCGAGCCCGAGAACCAAGCCGGCCTCGTCGACTTCCTCGAGCGCGTGCGCCGCGAGCGCCCTGACAAGGGCATCTGGATGTACAGCGGCCACAGCTGGGAGCAGCTGCGCCCCGGCGGATCCCAGCACACGGAGCACACCGACCGCATCCTCGCCTGCCTCGACGTGCTGGTGGATGGTCCCTTCGTCCAGGACCTATACGACATCACCCTGCGCTTCCGCGGGTCGTCCAACCAGCGAATCATCGACGTCCCCGCCTCGCTCGCCGCAGGCGAGGTCGTACCGTGGCAGGACGACCCCGTCTTCGCAACGCACACCATGGAGTAGCGCATGAGAATCTCTGACCTCGGCAGGCCCACCTTCCTCAACACCCTGACTAGCCTGGACCCGCGCGAGCCGCTGACCTGGCTCATCGTCCTCCTGGCCCTGGCGGCCGTCGCCGCGGTCATCGCCTTCTTGGCCCTGCCGCAGCTCGAGGACCAGCAGCGCCTGGTGCTCGCGGTCGCGCTCTTTGCCATCATCTGGGCCGAGACCTACCTCATGCAGCGCTACCAGCGCCGCAGCTAGACGCGCCGGTGCCTCGCCGTGCCCAGTGCGAGGGCGAGGGTATCCGCTACGCAGACGGCGGCGATTGCGCAGGCGCTTGACGTGACGCCCGCCCGCTGTCGTCGGTTTCCAGGTCGGCATCGCACTTTGGGTGATTTCAAAATTTGTGTGTGGCCTTCGCTTACAATCGTCTTTCTCGGCAAGCCTTCTACCTGCTCTTATATGTTTTCTAACCTTGTAATACACCCCGTCGGACGAGAAAAACCACATACAACTCTTTGTACGATCCGGTCGGGCGAGCCGCCCTGGGGCGAGAGGAGCCGCATGCCACGCGGCAGCCCCTACCTACGCGCGCGCCTCTGCGCCTGGCCCAGAAGCAGCTGGTGCAGCCCCCGCAGCGTGAGCGTCTGGTCGCAGCTCAGAAGCCCGGACAGCGGCCCCTCTCCCAAAAGGCGCGCCATGTCCTCCGCGCGGGTGCCCGTGAGCACCACCGTAGGCTCGCAGCCCAGCTCGCCCATCACGCGGCCGACCAGGCCCTCGACACGAGCGACCTCCCCCAGCACGATTCCCGCCTGCATGGCCTCGCGCGTGGAGCGGCCTATGACGGAGCTCGGAACCTCCAGCTCCACCTGGGGAAGACGCGCCGCCGCCTGCTTCAGGGCACGCGCGCCCAAGGCCAGACCAGGGGCGATCACGCCGCCCGCAAAGGCGCCGGACGCATCAACGACCTCGACGTTCATCGTCGTGCCAAAGTCCACCACCACGACGGGCGAGCCGTGGCTCTGACGCGCCGCGAGGGCATCGGCGATGCGGTCGGGCCCCACCTCGGCGGGGTCACGGTAGGCCATGCGCATCCCCGTGCGAAGGCCCGGCCCCACCACCAGGGGGCGCACGTCCAGGCTGCGTTCCAAGGCCTGGGCCCAGACGTCGCTCAGAGAGGGAACCACGCAGGAGAGGATCGACGCGACGCGCGTCCGGGCGGCAGCCTCACCGGCACACGACACAGCGACAGCCCCGCCCACGCCACCGCCGGCGGTCGCACCCCCCACGAGCGCTCCGGCGGCAACGCCCCCGCAAAGCCCCTCTCCCCCGCCCAGAAGCTCCAGCACGGAGCCGAGCTGCAGGCAGGCTTCGTCCACCGTGAGACTTTGCGGGGTGGTGAGCTCGCAGGTTCCCAAGGGCTCGTCCGTCTCCCCTGCCGACGCGGCAAAGAGCCCGAAGGAGCTCGTCGTGTTGCCCACGTCCACGGCAAGCGAGACGACCCCCGTCCCGCCTTCCCCGCGCTGACCCATCAGACCATCTCCTTAGCTCGTGACCCATGCGCTACACTCTAGCAAGTCTGTGGCGCTCGTCCGGCCCCGCAGGCGCCCGTAGCAACCCGACTCCTCGCCCGCGCACCGGCGCGTCGGCACAGGGGGAGCGGATATCCTGAAGGGACTGCATATGGACAACGGCACCAGCCGCGCCTCGTGGCGTGGCCAGCTCACCCTGCGCGGAGCGATCATCGGCTGCGTGGGCTGCGCGATCATCACCGCCTCCTCCGTCTACACGGCGCTGCGCCTGGGGGCGCTCCCCTGGCCCATCATCTTCGCGGCCGTCATCTCGCTCTTCTTCCTCAAGCTGCTCGGAAACGCCAGCCTCAACGAGGCCAACGTCACCCACACCATCATGTCCGCGGGCGCGATGGTGGCCGGCGGCCTCGCCTTCACCATACCCGGCGCCTGGATGCTGGGCCTCGCGAGCCAGATCGGCTGGGTCCAGATCTTCCTGGTGGCGCTTGCCGGCACGGGCCTGGGCCTCGTCTGCACGGCCCTCATCCACCGGCACTTCATCGTGGACGCGAACCTCGAGTTCCCCACCGGCAACGCCGCGGCGCAGACGCTCAGGGCTACCGAGGCGGGCGGGCGCACTGGCAGGCAGCTCTTCGGCTCGATGGGTATCGCCGGGACCTACGCCCTGCTGCGCGACGGGCTGCATCTCGTGCCCGCGATGCTGCTGCAGCTGCCCATTCCCGGCGTGGTCTTTGGCATCTACAACTCGCCCATGATGCTCTCCGTCGGCTTCCTGATCGGCGGCGTGGCGGTGGCCTGGTGGCTCCTGGGCGGGGTCGTCGCCAACTTCGGCATCGTCGTGGCCGGCAGCGCCGCCGGCCTCTGGGACGTCGCCAGCGCCCAGGGCATCGTGAAGAGCCTGGGCATGGGCCTCATGATGGGATCGGGCGTGGCAGTGGTGGCCAAGGACATCCTGCCCCAGATGGCCGGCGTCGTCCGCGGCCTGGGTTCCGGCGACGCGCAGGGCGAGGACGTGGCCGCGACGACCTCGCTCGTGAGCGGCAACCTCCGCCTCGACGCGGGCATCTTGGGGCTCGCCACCGCGGCGATCGCCGTGCTCGTCTGCTTCGGGCTGCAGCTCGGCCCCATCCCGGCCGTCGCGGTGGTGCTGCTGACCTTCGTCACCACCATCATGAGCGCCCAGTCCTGCGGCCAGACGGGCATCGACCCCATGGAGATCTTCGGGCTCATCGTGCTCCTGCTGGTCTCGGCCTTCGCACGCCTGCAGGAGGTGCAGCTCTTCTTCATCGCCGGCGTCGTGGCCGTGGCCTGCGGCCTGGCAGGCGACGTGATGAACGACTTCAAGGCAGGACACGTCCTGGGAACCGACCCCCGCGCCCAGTGGCTGGGCCAGGCCATCGGCGGCGTCCTGGGGGCGCTCGTCGCGGCGGGCGTCATGGTCGCCCTGGTGAGCGCCTACGGTCCGGACGCCTTCGGGCCGGACAAGGAGTTCGTGAGCGCCCAGGCCTCCGTCGTAGCCACGATGGTGTCGGGCATCCCCAGCGTACCGGCCTTCGTGCTGGGACTTGCGGGAGGGCTTGCGCTCTACTTAGCAGGGCTTCCCGCGATGATGCTGGGCCTGGGCGTCTACCTGCCCTTCTACATGAGCGTCACCGCCGCGCTGGGTGCCGTGGCGCGCATCGTCTACGAGCAGGTCAGCGCACGCAGGAACGCGGGCCTCAGCGAGGCGGAACGCCAGGAGGCGGCCGAGAAGGCACAGGAGAGCGGCCTCGTGGTGACATCCGGACTGCTGGGCGGAGAGTCCGTCATGGGCGTGATCATCGCCTTCGCCTCGATCTTCGCCAGCATGGCGTAGGCGAGAGGGACACGGGGCTTGGCCCGGGGCGTCGCTCGTGCGGGCGGCGCCCCTCTTCTTGTGGCGGTGTCGCCTGGGGAGTGGGGCGTCGCCGTGGAGAGCGGCGGCGTCGCCGCGGGAGGCGCGATGTGGGTGGTTTGCCGGCCACGCCGCCGCGGGACGTGCGATGTGGGTGGTTTGCCGGCCATGAGAGGCCTGATGTGGGTGGTTTTGCCCCATTTTGGGGAGAAAAACTACCCACTTCTCGCATCTCGCGATGCGCTGGGGGCGGATTTCGAGATCTCCCGGCATCGAGGAACTACGTCATCTAGCGACCAGCGAGCTCTTGCAGGTGGCCAAGGTGGATGCCGATGTGGCCGACCCCGAGGACGACGGCGGAGAGGCCGGCCACAGGCGACTGGTGCCAGATGCCGAGCAGCACGAACGCGGCGACGGGCAGCGTGGCGATTGGAACTGGAACGGGGCCCAGGGGCGCGTACATGTCGGTGAGCCGCGCCCCACCTTTGAAATAGCGGGCCCAGGCGAGCTCATACAACGCCATCAGCACGAGGGCGGAGACGAGCCACAACAACCAGGGCAGCTCAAAACCCTGGGGAGAGATGAACACGACGGCGGTGCAGGTGGTGGCGACCTGGCCAATTCTCTCGAGCGCCAGCAGGATGCGGCTCTCGTGCCTGGAGATCTCGGCGTAGCCATCAGGCTGGTTCCTCGCCCACCTGATGTTGGGAACGAAGAGCATGAGCAGGAAGGCAACGCCCACCACCGAGAAGCCGAGATGCATGGTCACCCTCCGATTCTCTCACTGGCCGGAACGATGGGAGTCGACCTGCTCGGCCGCATGTCCGCGAGCATTTTAGACGCAGGGCCTTTGATGTTAGACCACCAATCAGAACGGTACTACTCCAAATCCCTCAAACCCTCACTGCCATTCCTTGAGCCGCAGGGGCGATTCTCGACCTCACGAAACCCCCGTCGGCCGGCCGGAACGAATGGGAAACGGCCTCTTCGGGCCTCGCGATGACATGCACTACAGGTCCGGAGTGATGTCACGAATGCCACAAAGCCGCACGGCCCGAGAGAGAAGGAAGGGCATCGGCGGTGATGCAAGCCACAGGCCGCGTTCTGCCTTCTGAACCGATGTCCACTTGCATGTATACGATGAACCTATACACAAGTCCCATCCACGCAATAATGCCCCCATCGCGTGAGCAGGACCGAATCTAGGCCGCGAACTTGCAGAGCCAGAAGAGAAGCCAGAGCGGGAAAAGCAGGACGAACAGGATTGCCTTAAGCAACGCCTTGATCACATTGCCACCTCCGTCACGTTATCGCCGCCACCGGATGCATATCGACTGGACCGCAGGGTCCGTAGTCGCCGATGCGACAAAAGGCAACGAAATCCTCCAACTTCGATATCGACTGCTGCGAATCATCATACGGCAATTCGCACGCAGCCTTTGGATCCCCGTCCTCGCCCAACGGTATATGCGCGGAAATGGTCGATTGAAAATCCCAACGCAACACTGAAGGACTTTCTCGCAACAGTTTGTCCTGCAATACGTCGGCAAAGCACTGCGTTGAGTTTATCAATCAACTAATGCGGACCTCCAGGGCCTGGAACTCCGTCATTGAACTAGCGGGAAATGGGTATAACCGAAGTGCCTATCAGGGACCCGCCATTCGTGGGAGGCAAGCCGGATAGGCTTTCTATTTTTTGAAGTGTCTCATGTGCTCGTCGCCCATGACATTCATCTCAATGAAGTCGCTTCTTCTCCCGAAAGCTACCTCTGCCTTTTCGCAGACCTCTGCAAACGTAAACGGAGACTTTCGCCACATCTATGACGAGCTTGCTACTCTGTCCCAAGGCCTCGTTGGGCTGGTTGTAGATGTTGAAATCATCTCCGTGCGTCGGGGACAGTCACGGAGGTTGGCACGGTCATGGTCTCCGGTCGCTCTGCTGGTCGGGGCGGCGAGACTCGGCCTCGCACGTTCGCGAAGACACATACTCCCAGGTCACGCATGTCTACCGATTCCGCCACTCTCCGAGATCGCATATACTGTCCTCGGCGCCGAGCGCCGCCCAGGTATTCGAGCCAGGGAAGAGCATTGGCGTCATTGCTATCTGAAGGCTTTTCCGAACGTCTCAGGGTGACAGTCACCTTGATGCCGTCCTACTTAGCCATCCGCTCGAGCCCCCCTACCCTATGCCTAGCCGAAAATGCGAAGTGACAGGCCACGATGATGTTTGCGCACTGTTGCACCACGTCGCAGATTCTCACATCGCGCGCTCAGCAATTGAATTGCCAGCCAAAGCGACATTGCTCAAAACAAACGACACAACGTAAATTGAAAAAAGCATCATCGAAGAGACAGGGCGCAGGATGGCAAAGTGCTCCACTTGAGGCCATCTACACCTTGCGGAACGGTTTCTCCGCTCTCTCTTCCTACGAAGACGCAAATGAGGCCGTTTCCTCCCAATTAGCTGGGTGGGCGTGCCTCGACGCAAGTATATCCAGAATCGGCCTTTGGCGGAAGCGAGGCGCATATTTCTGGCTGGCAGAGTGCCGCTCTGCGGCGGCCCCATGCGCCTCGTGGCCGAGTTTCAGTCCACTCGCCCCGTGCGGGGCGCGACATTAGCAAGCTTAGGCGTAGTAACAGCACCATCAGGTTTCAATCCACGCGCCCCGTGGGGGGCGCGACACGTCGGGGGAGCCGGGGATGATCGCCTTCTTCGGGTTTCAATCCACGCGCCCCGTGCGGGGCGCGACCATAGACGCCCAGCAGCTGCTCGGCGGCTTCCCGGTTTCAATCCACGCGCCCCGTGCGGGGCGCGACCCGGCTTCCCGTCCCCGTCGTCAGTCACGGTCCAGTTTCACTCCACGCGCCCCGTGCGGGGCGCGACCCTCGCGCACCCTCGTCTCAGGTGACTGGCCGGGGTTTCAATCCACGCGCCCCGTGCGGGGCGCGACTTACCCTCTCCCGCAGTCTTGGCGCTGCGGTAGACGTTTCAATCCACGCGCCCCGTGCGGGGCGCGACCTCCGGGTCCTTCAGGTCGATGACCTTGAGCATGTTTCAATCCACGCGCCCCGTGCGGGGCGCGACCATAGACGCCCAGCAGCTGCTCGGCGGCTTCCAGGTTTCAATCCACGCGCCCCGTGCGGGGCGCGACCCGGCTTCCCGTCCCCGTCGTCAGTCACGGTCCAGTTTCAATCCACGCGCCCCGTGCGGGGCGCGACGGGGAACCCGTCGAGGATGCCCTCCCCCTCCTCGGTTTCAATCCACGCGCCCCGTGCGGGGCGCGACTTGCGCGGACTCGGAGGGGCGCTGCCACAGCTCGGTTTCAATCCACGCGCCCCGTGCGGGGCGCGACCCGGTGGCGATAGCGAGGACCCCGGGGACGGGGACGTTTCAATCCACGCGCCCCGTGCGGGGCGCGACATGTGCACGGTGAGTTGTGGGACCCGTGCATGGTGTTTCAATCCACGCGCCCCGTGCGGGGCGCGACCGTCGTAAGACCGCACGCCAACGAGCGCGTAGGTGTTTCAATCCACGCGCCCCGTGCGGGGCGCGACCGTCAATTCATGCGCAGCCATGAATTATCTGCAAGCATACATTCCATTCTCAAGGAACGCCACCCACATGCTGCATTTTCAAGACGATCGATCACGCGTATTGAAGACAGAAATGGCGCGAACCTCCCAGAGTTACCCCGGCACTACAGGTTCGCGCAGGCTATCGGATGGCTATATGCATAAAAGCCCTTCAGGGTTGTACGTTTCCTTGGCACCAAGATGCTCCACGCGGCTTTCCCAGCGTTTGCCAAGGTTGTAAAACCGCAAGCTATCCCTCTCCTTGTCGATTAGTCCAAATAGCTCATGCTTCATGCTCTCGTATTGCGCGGGATCCACGAGGCACTCAAAGACGGAATACTGCACCCTCTGCCCATATTGCGTACATACCTTTGCCACCCGGCGCAGCCGCGCAGAACCACCCGCATCGCTACTCGCCACGTCATACGTCACGAGAACATACATCGCTACCTCCAGAGAAAGGCCGGGTAGTCATCAAGATCACCACGCAAGAAGCGCGCGAACAATTGTGCTTGCACGAACGGTACAAGACCAAGGGGCATTTTCTCTTTCAAGAACGGGTGGACAATCTGCTCCTGCTTCCTTTGCTGCCACCAGCCAATCACTTTTTTCCGAGATCCATCTCGCAGGAGAAATCCTTGAGAGAATCCCTGGAAGTCGCTCTCCGACAGCTGCCTTCTGTTGAAGAGAGAAAATGCGAAGCGGTCAACGATGGGCGCTCGAAGCTCCTCGATGAGGTCGAGTGCGAGGCTTGCCCGACCTGGCCGACACGCATGCAGATACCCCATTTGTGGATCCAGCCCAACAGACTCGCAGGCAGAAATGAGCTCCCTGGCTAGCAGCGTGTAAAGAAATGAGAGCAGGGCATTGACCGGATCTTCCGGAGGACGCTTAGTGCGACCCCGGAAGTCCATGTCCTTGTTGCGCAGCGCCCCTCCCAGCACCGAGAAGTAAGCGTGGGCAGCATTTCCCTCCACACCCCTCAGCTCATCAAGGCTATTGCAAAGCGCGACATTCCTCTTGCTCTCCGCCAACTCATCGATGACCGCAGGGGCGTTCCCCTCCTTCATGTCGGGGTAGTCCCTCAAATAGTGCTGCAGGACGAGCCTCCCGTTATGCACCTTAGCCGTAACAAACCGCCTTGCCACATCGAGACAGGCGCCCTCGTCCATCGAACGGCGGTACTGTTCGCGTCGCAAGAGGATATTTCCCGACGTAGGACCACACACGCGAGCCTGGAAACGCCCGGTCTCGTCAAGAATGACAACTGTTACGCCATGCAGAGCACATGCGCCAAGAACCGAGGTGCTGCATCCCACGTGACCAAACAGCACCACTCCGTCCAACAGATGAAATGGCACGCTCATCGCTTTCTCATCACCAAGATACACTGCTAGCGCGTCATCTTTCTTGCGGAGATAGGCATCGGGATTTGTGAGATAGAGGGTATTAAGAAGCCTCTTCATACCAATGCCTCCTCGCCGTTTTGTGCCCAGTAGTCATGCACGGTCAAGCTACCAACCTCAGGCAAACACTCATTTACGAGCGAGCAACGTCTGCACCTCGTCCCCATTTCAGCGCGAGGAGTAATAGACGACGAGAAGAGCTCATGCATGCGAGCGGCAAGGGTCTCCACCCTATCGCGAAGCTCTTGCGTAATGTCAACTCTTTCCCGTCTCCGCGTTTCGCCGTAGAAAAGGGTACCTTCCGCTATGGAAACGCCAAGCATCTCCTCGAGGCAGAGTGCCTGTGCTGTCACCTGCACGCAATCCCAGTCTTCCACCTTTGGCCTACCGACTTTGTACTCAACGGGACGCACGAGGAGGCCTGCGTCACCAGTGCTACGCTCGACGATGTCGGCGATACCGTAAATGCCCAACCTTCGGTTAACGAGGCGGACGCCGCGCTCAGCCTTTATGTCGTCCGAACAGGAATATCCTGCGGCGTCCACTCGCTCATGAAAGTAATCACCGCGCAACGTATCTGCGCTGTCCTCCCAAATCTGTTCCAGGTGGATGAGTGCCCACTGGCGTTCGCAGAAGGCGAGGTGTTGAAGGCCCGAAAGAGCCAGCAGCTCGTCATCCTGGTATATATCGCTAGGAGATCTCATCATCTCTCCCGAGCTTCCCTACTCCTGGGGTGGAATGTAATCGAAGCTTTTCACCGTCACTCCTGTGGGCAGGTTGTCCTCGTCGACCGAAATCATGTAATCGGAGAAGTGACGCCCCGGACGCGAGGGGTTCGCATCCGCCCTCTCTGCCTTCACGAGATCGAACAGTCGGTGCGCAGGGGCATTTCCGAGCCTGCTCTCGTGCCTGAACACGATCAGCCTTCGGGAGGTCATGAGTCCACGAGACGCACTGCGGTCGTTCTCGAACATATTCATAAGGGCTTCCCAGAGGAGGTTCAGGTCATCGTCGGAGAACCCGCTCTTCTCCGCAAGGGGAGCCGAGACGAAGCCCTCGAGACGATACAGGCCATAGGGCACGTACTCCTTGCGCCCCATGGTCTTTCCTTTGTCGGCATCCTTTGAGTTGGTAACTGCCATGCGAGTGATGCTCATCTCGGCAGGCATGATGGGTTCGACGGATCGGGAGAAGCAAAGCTGCACGGGACCCCTTACCTGACCGCAGTTGACTTCGGTGGTCATTACCGCACCGAAGGTGCGAATATCATAGAAGTTGTCACACATGAACTTTGTGACCTTGACTTGGTCTTCCAAGTTCTTTGGCAGTTTCTTGGACTCCTGCTTAATGTCATTATTGATGTATGATTCTTTGTTGCGATCGTTAAGCACGGCACCGTTCTGCACATAGATGCGATAGCCCGCAGTACCCTCACGCGTAAGGTCAATATAGTTGCGGACCTTACGCTTGAGGCACACGTCGGAGACGATGCCTATGCCGGTCTCGGCGTCGATGCGAGGCATGTTACCTGCGTCTGGATCTCCGTTGGGGTTGCCGTTCTCCACGTCAAAGTAAAAGACGAAGTCATAACGATTCTTGATCTCTTCCATGCTAGTCAATCCTCTCCGTTACATCGACTTTTGCTGTCTTGTCGCCTTTCTCAGACTTCTTGTAAAGCGCCTCGCGTTGCTGATAGAAACCGATGTAGAACTCCCCCTGGTCATCGTATGACAGGGTTTTTGGGAATCCGCTATCGTCGACTTTGGAGATGACCCTCTGGACGAGGACATCTATACGGCTACCCCATGAACTCTTGCTGATGTGGTGCTGCGACAACTTCAAAAGCTGGGGAAACACCCGTGCTGGAGTAGTCGAAGCGGCGCCCATGTAGCGCTCGCGAATTCCCGCATTTATGTCGCCCACAGCGTCCACCTGCACCTTGTCCAGCAAGGCGAACAACCTGCCGAGGAGGTATCCTTGATTCTCATTCTCTTCATTAAGCGCCACGGTAAGTCTCCTTTCTGCGTCTTCCCTAACTACTTGGCCTGCATTGCGTGACTTTCTCAGGAGGTACGCTCGCAATATTGCCGCACGCCTCCCCATATCAAAGGTATTCCTGGAGCCATGGTCGGCCCTTGTGCGCAAGATAATTTCTTTTGCAAGAGAATCTGGGAATGCTGTCCCATCAAGCAGGGCCCTCACACAGGAAGTGATGAGCGACCTTGGCAGGTTCTTTGACTCAACCTGCACTGCAGCTTGTTCTAGGTATCTCTTGAGGGAACAAAGCCTTACCCCAACCATTTGGGTGTCACGAAGGAACAGTGAGACGTTGCGCTCAAGGTCACCGAAACTTCCGGTCTGATAAAAGCGGACAGCGAGACGTGCCTGATATGGAGCGATTCCCATCACGTGGTACTTTGTGTCCGCCGGAACGTCTACGGGTGGAAGGCCATGGATCATCTGCTGCAGTGCCTCCTGGACGGCATCCCTCACCTCGACGTTTTCACCCCTACCAGAGATAATGGCGTTAGAGCCCCCGATGCCGTCGCTGTCGAAAATAAACGAAAGGCAGGCGTCAGCTATCGAGTCGCTCGAATTGGTCCAAAAGCAGACGTAGTCATCACCCAGACGCATATGGTGAGAATCATCCTTGAGAACGTAGTTCAAGGCGCCCCCTGCCTTCTCTGCCGCCTCCCGTGATATAGAACCCACCGTTGCGATCTTCTGTCCGTAGGAGCTAAAGGCGTCAGCATTGCAGGAAACCAGGGCAGCCCCGGCGCTCTGCGCACCAGCAAGACCGCTCACCTGAGGAAAGAGCTTCGCCCTTGGAGCGGCCTTCCCCAACACGAGGCAAGTACACTGTTCCGACTCTTGCTCCGCTGCCTCCGCATAACGGTCCCAAGCCGCGACGATGGCGGTACGCTCGTGCAGGAGGCTCCCGTCAGGGAGGAAACGGAAGACCAGATTCGACTTAAGGTTGGGGTTTTCTTTCTCATTCGAGCCTGGCCGCACGTCCTCGCCCATGGCCTCCGCACACAGACGAGGGAGCATGCCCGCTCCATAATGCCTGAGCATGCTTAGGTAGGCCCGAGCGCCGTCGTCGTCGACTTCAGAGAGAACGTCTTTCGCAAGCTGCTCGTGCATCAAGCGGAGCTCCTCGCGAAACTTGTTCTTTCCGACGCCAAACACGTGCTGAGCGTCATCACAGAGAAATCCAGGCACAGGCTTCTGGCCCGACCTAGTGACATACGCCATCGGCACCACGAGCTTCGGAAGCTTTTGCCCTTCCGCTGCAAGCGGCACGCATGAGACGATTGTCCCATCCCGATCAAGGGTCAGCTCGTACCCAACACTCGTGCGGCACCATCGTCTGGGGGGAATTGCATCTGGATCGGTCTGTCGCTTGAGGTCAAAGAGGTCGCAAAGGTCTCTGAGCATCATGCGACCACCGCCGTACGCGCCGCGGCAACATCGATTGCTCCACGATGCATAACGGCCCTATAGAACTGGGGCATTGGATCCTGACCTGTTTTATAGGAGAGGTCGTAGAGCATATAGCCGAGGTCGTGGCTCGCTTCACCCTCATAGTAGGAAGACGGTGGCTCATCTTCCTCCCCCACGGCTTCAACTTCCGCAGGAAACTCCCTGCAGCCCAGGTAGGGCTGGTTAAAGCACTGTCCCAAACGTAGCCGCCTCAAGGCAATGTTGTAGTGCTTTGAGGCGGTGTCAGCCTCCCCCGCCCGTTCGGGCACCATTTCGAAGTGGGCATCCACGACGTAGTCAACATTCCTGAGGTAAAGGGTATTCCTTTGCTGGCGGTCCTCAACCACATTGACGCCAAGGGCCCCCGTACCAGACGTATAGGCCGCCTTCGCCGCTCTATACGAAACCTTTGACGCAACCTCATTACGACGGATTGTGTCAAAGGTTATGGGGTTAAGCACCTCAATGCGATCGATTACCCAACGGATGGCTGGCTTCCAATAGACCGCCTCCAAGATTCCCCTTGCGGCAGAGGGAGTGATCACGTCGTAGCTTGTTCTCTCAACGTGCATCTCTGGCCGTGTGAAACAGGCCCTCGGACCCTTTATCCGAACCCTTATGCCATATCCCATCTCGTGTTCCTCCTCCCTTCATTGCCAAAGAGCTAAACAATCAGTGCCGAAAGATCAACGGTTTCCGGATCAAGCAGCCCCCTCTCTTCGTCATAGACAGGACGACTCCCATCGCGCATTTCCAGGACCGAGATCGGGAAACCATCGATTCGCCGAATCTGCCCTGCCTCCTGGAGCTTCTTATAACTCCAGGGTGCGACATTAATTGAGTGGCGCTGTATCTGGGGGAAGAAGTCGTATCCCCAGGCCTCATCGGACTCTATGCGCCCCAAAAGCCTCTCTCCCCCCTCACCCCATGGGACAAAAACGCCTATTTCCTCGTTGTCGATGAAACGATATCTCTCGGAAATCGTCTCGAAGGGATAGCTCCCATCAGAAAGGTATTTCTGCCAGTGGTCATCGACGATGCATCCGTAGATCGGTTTCCCATCGGTCCCATCAAGATTTCCGACCTGATGGCGCCTCTTGAAGTAGTAGGCAACGGACTGAGCACCGAATGGCTCCCAGCCCTCAAGTGCGGCAACTTTGAGCGTCTCCCTTCCTAGGGCCTTCAACTTCGCAAGCCAACTGCGCGAGGGCCTCCGCGCATTCGCAAAGTCCTTGCACTCGAACACGACGACACGACCGCGCCTTCCAAGCGCTCCTTCGCGGTTGCACCTACCGGCAGCCTGCAATATCGAATCGATGCCGGTAAGCTCCCTGAGCACAAGTGGAAAGTCGACATCCACACCCGCCTCTATCAGCTGGGTGGACACGAGGAGGCAGGGTTCCCCCACCCTCAACCTATGCCGCACCTCCTCAAGCACTTGCGTCCTGTGCTCTGGCACCATGAGTGCGCTCAGATGGAGCACGCTGTCGGCGCATCCCAACCTCTCCCTAAGCGCATCAAAGACCTGAGCTGCGGCCCGGCGTGAGCTGACGACACAGAGCGCCTGATTGGCGGACGTGATCTCGTCGGCAAGACAATCGATGTCAATCGCCCCTTCGCCGCCGGACTCCTCAGAAACATGGGAGATGTCGAATTCGACGCGTCCGCCGAAGAGCTCAGCATGGCGCGTACGCTCGTCAATAATCGATTTGACCTGCGATCTGAAGGGCATGCACTCCTCAAGCCCGGGCTGCGTAGCGGTGCAAATGACCACGCTCACATTCGCGATGCACACCAATGACTCAAGCATCGCAAGAGTCGACTTGAGCAGCTCGTCAGGAAGGTTCTGTGCCTCGTCCAATACGATGACGCTGTTGGCGATGTTATGCACCTTACGCGAGCGTGTGGTCCTATTTGAGAAGAGCGATTCAAATAGCTGAACATTCGTAGTCACTATTACGGGCGCAGACCAATTTTGAACAAGCATGCGCTCTTTTAGACCAGCATCGCCCTGCTGTGCGTTAGTCGAATCCTTATCCACCTCTGAAAAACCGAAGTCATAGCTAGAGTAATGCTCGAGTACGTTCTCTCGACCGAGCGCCTCCTTAAAGACTCGAGCGTTCTGTTCGACAATGCTCATGAAGGGTATCGCGTAGACGACGCGTGTCTGGTGGTTCTTTTTTGCATGTCTCAAGGCGAACTCAAGAGACGTAAGCGTCTTTCCGCTCCCCGTAGGCATGTCAAGCAAGAAGATGCCGGTGGGGCTATCCGCCAACTGGCATGCGCGCTCAAGCATCTCTGCACGAGCTGAGTTAACCGGAGTGTTTGGAGCACCCGAGAAGCGCTCGGATCGATAAGTCACGAGACGCTCAAGCAATTGTTCAACAGTACATTGCACTTCCCTGGCTGCTAGGCGGACTTCGTAGTTTTCCGGACTTCTCACACGCTCTGTATCAAGCCAGTCCGCATCCACGAGAGAGCTGAAGATAAGCCTTTCCATGGTGAACATATTGAACGTCGCGAGTTCTTCGCGTCTGCAATCGACTGGACGCCTCAATGGAAGCAGGGCCCTTCTCGTCGAAATATCCTCTGGTGGAAGCATCGTTTCATATGCCGCGAATTCGTCACGAAGGTCATCATCCGGGTGTGTCTCGCTGTCAAGCCGAATTCTTCCCTCGACTTCCGAATTGTTCTGCAGCCCGGTATGGTGTCCAGAAACTATAGGTACAAGGGGATTCCCCTCATTAATCTGGTTTTTCGGATACACCAAGCGAGCGAGACGGGCGCCCGCACTCGAGTGATCGAAGGCGGGGTACTTCCCCTCGAGACGCAGCTGAAACTCCGGATACGCCTTGCCCGCATCGTGGAGCGCACCGGCAGCTTCTGCCCAAGGGCCTGCATCGAACGGTGCGGCAAACTCTCCTGCCATACGGCTGACTTCGTGGAGATGGTCCTCCAGCGTCTGCCAGTCACTCTTGTCTGGCAGCAGACCTGAGTGTGCGTACTTCGTCATGCGACCCCCCGCCCATCTTGCTTCATTTCGCTAGTAGCAATATATCTTTCATGTTAGTGAGACGGGTAAATAAAATGACTTGAACGGGAGCATATTGCCGCCAAACGCAAAAGCCCTGTGGCAGATATACATGCCACAGGGCTTTTTCTGACGCGAAACCCGTCTAACAAACATGTTTCAATCCACGTTGCAGCCAAAGGCATGCAACGACAAACGCCGATTCGACTTTACCATCGAAGCGCAACTCGGCTATTCGTCAAACAAATCCGAATGAGTTCCAGTCCGTGCCGCAACGAGTATGAACGCGTCCCTATCAATGGAGTACACAAGCAACCAATCTGGCCGAACATGGCATTCTCGGAAGCCAATGTATCTACCTACAAGCGCATGGTCACGATATCGTTTTTCAAGCGTCTCTTCATTAGACAAGCTTTCAAGTACGGTCCGCAGCTCGCTCATATCTAAGCCACGTCTTTTTGCCTTCTTGTAGTCCTTTTTGAACTGCGACGTAAATACAAGCTTCAGCCACATCGCTCGTACCTACTCGTCCAGCGCGGAAAACATAGATGCAACGGAATCGTATGAGTCGGCCGACACCTTCCCATTCATGATGTCACGAGCCTCGACCATTGCCACCTCTGTTTCCGTGTTGTAGCGAGGCTGGCGTACGTCAAACGGCAGTCCGCCCTCCATGACTGACTTGCAGAGGAACACATTGATTGCCTCGGTAAGGGTCATGCCCAGGTCCGAGAAGATGGACTCAGCGTTAGTCTTCACCTGTGGATCTACACGCATGCTAATTGTGGCTGTCTTGGCCATGTTTTAATCCTCTCTTATGTATTGCATTGTGTTGTTAATGTAACACATTTGTACCAAGAGAACTTGAGTGAACAATCTGCGTCTCATGAAGTCACGCCTGAGAGAAGTCATTCGATTTGGACTTTGCTCAGACAAGAGTCAAGACCCTTACTCGCCATTGACGCAGTTAGCTCTGAAGACGGAGAGCCGACATAAATTCTTATGAATCAACTCAATCTCATACCATCGTCTCCCCCACAAAAAAGCGCGGCCCCCGGATGTCCCAGGAGCCGCGCTACGCGTTCTGCCATGTCGTCCCCGCCTTACTCGCGGAACGCAATCTCCCCCGTCTCGGAGTCCATCGACTCAACGATGGCCAGCGAGTCGACGCGGTAGCCCTTGGCCCGCAGACTGTCGCCGCCTGGCTGGAAGCCCTTCTCCACCGCGATGCCAATGCCCTCGACGGTGGCCCCAGCCGCCTCGCAAATCTGGACTAAGCCCTCCATTGCGCAGCCGTTGGCCATGAAGTCGTCGATGATCAGCACGTGGTCGTCGGGCCCGAGAAACTTGGCGGACACGATCACGTCGTACTCGCGCTTGTGGGTGAAGCTGGTGATGCGCGTGGAGTACACGGTGCCGTCCAGGTTCACGCTCTGGCTCTTCTTGGCGAAGACCACGGGCACGCCAAACTCCTCGGCCACGATGGCGGCGATGGCGATGCCGCTCGCCTCGATGGTGAGGACCTTGTTTATGGGCGCGCCGTCGAAGTCGTGCCTCCACTGGCGCGCCATCTGACGGAAGAGGCCAATGTCCATCTGGTGGTTCAGGAACGAGTCGACCTTGAGCACCTGGTCGCTCTTCACAACGCCGTCCGCCTTGATGCGCTCTTCCAGCAGCTTCACCTGCGACCCCCCGCTCGCGAATAGATTTGCAACAGGATACGACATCGCGCACGATGGCGGGCCATCCGGCGCCCAAGCCGACACAAAGCATCCCAAAGGAGGCGTCACATAGCTTCACGCAACTATTGACCTACTTTGCTCATGACTTCGCATTGCGTCGCAAATCTAGTCGCCGTCTTGCATGTTCGAGAAAATGCATGCAGGTCATTTAGAGACTTTTTTGATGCTTTACTATCTTTCGTGAAAGGCCGTAGCGCCACTCTCACCTGGTAATACACAAATCACGTAACAATCTTGAAATATATATGGAAACATGTTACAACGAACTTGGTCAGCGGTTGGCTCGCTAGCGGGGAAAGGTAGGTTGCCATGTCGGTCACTGGTGCTCTGGTCTTCGACTCCCTGTTCACGGTCATCGCCGTGCTGCTGCTCACGGCGGTCGTCTCTGGCATCGGCGCCATCTGCCACAGGAGGCAGAACCAGTCTGGGCCCGAGGCCAACCACAGCAAGCGCTGCGACAGCTCCGCACAGCGCATCCGCCCCCAGGGGCTGTATCCCCTCTAGCGCGTCGCAGGCGCTTCCGCCCAAAAACCTCGCGAGGCCGGCACGATGACCTGGCCGCGCAGACGCCCCGTGGGTCCGGCTGGCCCACGGGGCGGTTTGTTGCGCAGAAAACTGCTCGAGACACTCGCGGCAAAGAACGAAGGCTTCTCTCTTTCGTCTGCCTACTGCCGGTAATACCTCAGGAAGTCGTTGAGCTTCACCATGGCGTCCTCGAGCACCTCGATGCGCGGCAGGTAGACGATGCGGAAGTAGCCCGGGGTCTCCCAGTTGAAGCCCTTGCCGTGCACGATCAGGACCTTCTTGTCTCGCAGCAGGTCGAGGGCGAAGCGCTCGTCGTCCTGGATGTTGAACTTCTTGGGATCGAGCCGGGGGAAGATGTAGAAGGCCGCCTTGGGCTTGACCACGCTGACGCCGCCCATGTCGCACAGCGCGTTGTACACGAACTCCCTCTGCTCGTAGATGCGCCCGCCCGGCACGATGTAGTCGTTCACGCTCTGGTGCCCCCACAGCGCCGTCTGCACGATGGACTGCGCCGGCACGTTGGAGCAGAGCCGCATGTTGGACAGCATGTTGATGCCCAGCATGTAGTCCTCCGCCATGTGCTTGTTGCCGCTCAGCACCATCCAGCCGATGCGGTAGCCCGCGATCATGTGGGACTTCGAGAGCCCGCTGAAGGTCACGCAGAAGAGGTCCGGCGCCAGCGAGGCGATGCTCACGTGCTCGCCGCCGTCCATGACCAGGCGGTCGTAGATCTCGTCCGAGAAGATGATCAACTGGTGCTCGCGGGCGATGTCGACGATCTCTTGCAGGACCTCGCGGGGGTACAGAGCGCCCGTGGGGTTGTTGGGGTTGATGATCACGATGGCCTTGGTGCGATCGGTGACCTTGGAGCGGATGTCGGCCATGTCGGGGTACCAGTCGCTCTGCTCGTCGCAGAGGTAGTGCACCACGGTGCCGCCGGCCAGCATGGCGCAGGCCGTCCACAGGGGGTAGTCGGGGCTGGGAATCAGGATCTCGTCGCCGGAGTCGAGCAGCGCCGACATCGAGAGGTTTATCAGCTCGCTCACGCCGTTGCCGGTGTAGATGTCGTCTACTGAGACGTTGGGCAGGCCCTTGATCTGCGAGTACTGCATGATGGCCTTGCGAGCCGCAAAGAGGCCACGCGACGCGGAGTAGCCCTCGCAGTCGGTGAGCTGGTGGCGCATGTCATGCACGACCTCGTCGGGCGTGCGGAAGCCGAAGGGCGCCGGGTTGCCGATGTTGAGCTTGAGGACGTGGGTGCCGCTCTCCTCCATGCGGTTGGCCTCGTCGACCACGGGTCCGCGCACGTCGTAGAGGACGTTGTCGAGCTTGCTGGACTTCTTGAACTGGCGCATCTTGCTTCCCTTCGAAGGCTGCGCATCGGCAGCGTGGCTGTGGTCGGTCTGGAGGCTGGGGGTCGTGGGAAACGACGTTGTTGCAGATGCCGCATACGGCTCGCGCGCCGTAGATGCGTTGGACACCGGGGGCGTGGCCTCCGTCGCTTCGGGCCCGAAAGCCTCCATAGCTCGCCCATCGCCCCGCGCGAGCCAGTCGACGTCGACGCCGAGGAGCGACGCGAGCAGCGCCATGGAGGCCGAGCGCGGCAGGGTCTTGCCGCTCACGTACTGGCTCAGTTGGCTCTTGCCGAGCTTCTCTCCCCTGTCTTCCGCCGCGCGGATGAGGTCGACTTGCTTGAGCCCGCGCTCTGCCATCGCCTGCTCGAGGCGGGCTGAGAACGCCTGGACGTCGGTCTTTCCTGCCATGTCCCTCCTCTTGTTCAATTCTCTTGTCGTGTGAAGTTCAATTTAGGGGAGAGAATAGCACTCACACAACCGGAATAGTGGCTCAAGTTCAAAATAATTTTGAACTCCTCGTGGCGCCTATGGATCGCCGGGGCGCGAGCGGACGCGTCGGCCGCACGCCGGCACCACTCGCGTGCGCGTTGAGCACCGGTCACGTAACGACGGCATTCCTGTCAGAATGCTGTCTTTCCTCCCCATCAACTGGTCAAATGCAAGAATCGACAGCATTCTGTGAGATTTGCTGTCTTTCCAGCACGTGATGGGACGACCGATGTCAGCGTAAGCATCCGGCACGAAACTACGACAAACCCCACCCCGTGCCAGAATCGTCCTTGACCCCCACGTAACGTGAGGCCATACGCTCGTGCCAAGGAGGTGCCACAGTGGAAAAGTACACGACAAAGCAGCTGGCGGAGCTCGCAGGCACGAGCGTACGGACGCTCCACTATTACGAGGAAGTAGACCTGCTGCACCCCAAACGCATGCCCAACGGCTACCGCAGCTATGGTCCCGCTGACGTGGAGCGCCTGAGGCAGATCCTCGCCATGCGGGCATGTCGCATGCCACTCGCCGAGATCAGGCAGTTGCTCGACGGCAGCGACACCGACGCGGTCGGACTCCTCGCACGGCACCTCGAGGAACTACGCGCGCAGGAACGCCAGGTCAAGGAGGCCATCGCGCGCACGAGGGCAGCCATGGAGCTGCTGGAGGGAGTGAGCAGGATGGGAACGAAGGAAGGCTTCGAGGAGCTCAAGCAGCGTCGGCTCGAGGAATTCGAGAGCAGCTACGGCAACGAGGCGCGCAAGCGCTATGGGACTGACGTCATCGACCAGACCAACGAGCGCCTGATGGGCCTCTCACAGGAGGAGTGGAACGAGAAGGACCGGATTGAGAAGCGCATCATCGAGCTCCTGGCGGAGGCCAAGGCAGACGGTGACCCGCGAGGCCCCAAGGCTCAGGAGCTCTGCCTGCTCCACCAGCGCTGGATCAAGATCCACTGGGGAGAGGAGAGCTACAGCACAGAGGCGCACTGCGGACTGGCCAGGCTCTACCTCGCCGACCCGCGCTTCATCGACTACTACGACGGTGCAGCGGGGACGGGGGCGACGGAGTTCCTCGTCGCCGCACTCGAGGCCAACCTCTAGGCCTCACGGCGGCGCGCGAAGTGCCCTTGAGGCTATCTGCATGCCAAAAAACTGCGCATTGGATTTCTTTCAGGCGAATGCGACCTGGGCAAACGTCCGTCATCTCCACAATTCGGAGCTACCGTGCGCAATTTTTTTCGCGTGACGCCACGAAGACCACGCGACGGACGTAGTCGACGCCCCCGAACGATATCCGCGGGCCCGACGCACCGCCGCTCCCGATGCACTCGCTGCGCCCGACGCACCGCCGCTCCCGATGCACCCACAGCACAAAAGGGCTGCGACCCCAGACGGAGCCGCAGCCCTTCCCCATCCCAGCCGGCACGAGGGCCGACCAACCTGCGCTACTTGGCGGGCAGGACGTCCTGTCCGTAGGTGTCGGTGAGGTACTGCTTGAAGTCGTCGGAGGTGAGCACGGCGACCAGCTTCGCGATGCGCTCGTCGTCCTTCTTCTGGGGCGTGGTCACGATGTAGTTGGCGTACTGCTCGACGGCCTTGCTCCGTGCCGACTCGACGGCCACGGCGTCAGCCACGTGCAAGCCGGCCTCGATGGCATAGTTGCCGTTGATGACGGCGAAGTCCACGTCCTGGAGCTGACGCGCGACGGCGGCGGCCTCCACCTCGACGAACTTGAGCTCGTGGGGGTTCTGGGCCACGTCGAGAGGCGTCGCGTCGAGCTTCTCGGGGTCGCTCAACGTGAGCAGGCCCTCCTGCTGCAGGAGCAGGAACGCACGACCCTCGTTGGTGGGGTCGTTGGGCACGGCGATGGAGGCGCCGTCGGCTATGGCCTTGAGGTCACTCGACTTGCCCGCGTACACGCCGAAGGGCTCGTAGTGGATGGCGGCGACGCCCACGAGGTCGGTGCCGTTCTGCTCGTTGTAGTTGTTGAGGTAGTTGATGTGCTGGAAGTAGTTGCAGTCCACCTCTCCGGAGCTCACCACCTGGTTGGGAATGATGTAGTCGGTATACTCGCGCACGTCCAGCGTCAGGCCCTGCTCCGCCAGCTTGGGGGCGGCGAAGTCGGTCAGGATCTTGGCGTGAGGCGCGGGGGACGCGGCGACGGAGAGGGTCGAGGCGTCCGCGGCGGCGGAGCCGCTGCCAGGCTTGGAGCCGCAGGCGGCGAGGCCAGCGAGGGCAAGAGCGGCGGCGGAGGCAGAGACGAAGTTCCTACGAGTGATCATCGTTGTTCCTTCCCTTTAGCTAATAATTTATTAATTGATGTGATGGAATTCGGACAGACAAGTGCGTGGCACAAGAGGTCACACTCGGGGCAACCCAGCGCCCCGAAGCCTCCCCTAGCGGTGGTCGATGCGCTTGGCCACGAGGTCGCAGCTGCTCTGGATGGCCTGCACCAGCACCACCAAAAGCACGATGGTCAGGATCATCACGCCGTCCTCGTAGCGGTAGTAGCCGTAGCGGATGGCGATGTCTCCCAGGCCGCCGGCACCCACGGCACCCACGATGGCGGTGTATCCCAGGACCGAGATGAGCGTGACCGCCACGCCGCGCACGATGGAGGGCAGGGCCTCGGGCAAAAGCGCCGAGAAGACCACGCGGGGGACGGTGGCGCCAAAGGACTCGGCCGCCTCGATGGAGTCGCGCGGGACCTCGGCCAGCGACTGCTCGATCATGCGCGCCACGAAGGGCGCGGCCGAGAGCACCAGCGGCGGGATGGTCCCCCGCACGCCCACCACCGTTCCCACCAGCGCCTTGGTCATGGGCATGACCGCGACCAGCAGGATGATGAAGGGGATGGAGCGGGTCATGTTGACGATCCATCCCAGCACGGCGTTGAGCGCGCGATGGGGCCTAAGACCTCCGGGGACCGTCACATAGAGCACGACGCCCAGGAAGGTGCCGATGAGGTAGGCGATCGCGGTGGAGAAGAACAGCATCGCGAGCGAGGCCAAGAAGCCCTGGGCGAGGAGCCCCGAGTACTGGTCGAGAAGCGACTGCAGGCTACTCATGCCAATCACCCCTTCCGAGCAGGGCGCGGGTCGTGGGATCCTGGGGGTTGGAGAAGACCTCGTCCACGGAGCCGGTCTCGACCAGCTTGCCGCGCACCAGCACGGCGACGTCCTTGCAGATGCTCTTGACGACATCCATGGAGTGGGTGATCACCAGCATGGTGACATCGGTCTCCTGGTTGACCTGGCGCAGGGTGTCCAGCACGGAGGCGGTGCTCGCAGGGTCCAGCGCCGAGGTCGCCTCGTCACAGAGGATGTACTCCGGGTCAAGGGCCAGGGCACGCGCGATGGCGACGCGCTGCGCCTGCCCGCCCGAGAGCTGGGACGGGTAGGCCCCGGCCTTGTCTGCCAACCCGACGCGGTCCAGGAGCTCGAGGGCATGTCTGCGGTCCGCCTCGGTGACACGGCCGTTGGCGGCCAGGAAGGGGAAGCAGACGTTCTGCAGCGCCGTCTTCTGCGCCAGGAGGCCGAAGCCCTGGAAGATCATGGCGACGCGGCGACGGTAGCTGCGCAGCGCGGCGCCCTGCAGGTCGGTCACGTCCTGACCGTCCACCACGATGCGACCCGAGGTCGGGCGCTCGAGGAGGTTGACGCAGCGCACGAGCGTGGACTTGCCCGCACCCGAGATGCCTATGATGCCAAAGACGTCGCCGTCGGGAATCGTGAGCGAGACGTCCCTCAGGGCGTGCTCCGCAGGGGCTCGGCCCGGTGCGTCAAAGCTCTTGCTTATGTGTTCCAGAGATATCAAATCGTCACTCCACTCGCGAGATGCATGGAGGGCAGGCCCCCTGCCAGGGACCGCCACGTGGAAAGCCCGGTCCCTATGCGCGAAGGCAAGGGCGCCCGGGCTTGGGCATCCTCATGTCCATCCCAGGGATGGCCGGGAGCGGGGTGGTATGTGAGCTTCTGTCATTCATCAGGTCCTATATCTTAGGCGGGAGGGGTACGAGTCACAAATACCAAGTTCCACTAACTGGTTATCTGCCATTTCGATAACAGGCGAGACGAGATGGCGGCCGCACTCGAAAGCACGTCTAATCCGGCGGCACACCGTGCCTGGCAGGGCCACCTGCCTTGGCGGCATGCCAGACACGCCGACGCGGGGGGGACAGCGCGCGGCAGCAAGAAAAGCGCGCGAGCTCGACGGTGACCGTCAGCTTTTCCTCCCTCGTTCGTGTTGTTGGTAGATGGAGCCATCGAGGACATGCGGAAACGACACGCGAAGGGAGGTCCCATGAGGCAAGGAGCCAAGGGCGGGCACGAGCGCGTCGTCCAAGCGGAGGCCAGGCGCGTCGTCGATGCCTATTCGGACATGGTCCTGCGCCTGGCCATGAGCTACCTGCACTCGCTGCAGGACGGCGAGGACGTGTGTCAGGGCGTCCTTTTCAAGCTGCTCTGCCACGAGGGCGGCTTCAAGAGCCCGGAGCACGAGAGGGCCTGGGTCATACGCTGCACCGTCAACGCCTGCAAGGACCTGCTCAGAAGTGCGGGGCGCAAGAGACTGGTGCCACTTGACTCCGTGGCGGAGCCCACGGCCGCGCCAGACGAGGAGCCGGGCCGCTACGACGAGCTGCTGGAGGCGGTGCGAGAGCTGCCCGAGGCCTACCGACTGGCAGTGCACCTGCGCTACCTGGAGGGCTATGACATCGCATGGATCGCGGCGATCACGGGCGACAGCACGGCAGCCGTGACCAAGCGTCTGAGCCGCGCCCGCCAGATGCTGAGGACCAGATTGGGGGAGCATGATGAACGAGCTGTTTGACGACTACGCCAAGGGAATGGGCAAGTACTCGCTCTCTGAGGACCAGAAGGACCAGATGGCACGGCGTCTGGCAGATGCGGTGCTGGCAAGGGAGAGGGACAGCGCGAGCGCGGTGGGGACCGCATCCGACGTCACGCGTCCTGCCACCCGCAGGCACGCCTGGTGGCGCGCCGCCGCGGCGGCCGCGGCGCTGACGGCGGCCCTGGGGCTGGGCGGGGTGGCCTATGCCACCGGCACCCTCACAGACGTCCAGGGGATCTTCGACGACATCTTTGCCGGCGCCCCTGCCGCGACCGAGGTCGTGAACAAGGTGGGACACCCCCTCGACGCAACGAGCTCGGACGGCGGCATCACCGTCACCGCCGACGCGGTCATAGGCGACCGCTCCAACTACGTCGTCGTGCTGAGCCTCGCCAAGGACGACGGCACACCCTTCGAGGGTCTGAGCGCCACCAAGGACGGCAAGCTCAACCTCATGTTCGGCACGGAGGACGTGATGGTGGACGGGGTCCGCGGCGCCTACGGCAGCAGCTACTTCTACGACCGCGACCCCAGTGACAACTCCATCCAGTTCGTGCGCCAGATCTCGCTCGTGGACAGCCAGAGCCTCGTGGGCAAGACCATGCGCGTGAGCCTGGGCGACCTGCGCCTCCTCGACGACTCGGGTTCCGTCAGCACGCTCGCCGACGGCAGCTGGAAGCTCAAGTTCAAGATGGACTACGAGGACAGCAGCATCGACCTGCCCGCAGGCCAGGGCATCGAGGTCGGTGGCATCAAGGGGCAGCTCAAGAGCGCGTCCCTCTCGTCCATCGCGCTCAAGCTGGGCTACGAGCTCGACGAGGCGGCCAACGTCCCCGAGGGTCCCAGCGGCAGGATGGGCGACCAGATGTCCGCGCGCATGGACCAGCTCCTCGACCTGGGCACCGTGACGCTCAACATGAGGGACGGCACGACGGTCGAGGTCACCGACAACGGTGGCGGGAGCTTCGACGACAACTCCGCGACGTCGACCACGGTGGAGAAGAGCCTCTTCCTCCCCCAGGCCATAGACCCCACGCAGGTGGAGTCCGTCTCCCTGGCGGGAGCCACCATCCCCGTGGCGTAGGGACACGGGAGGCGGACGGGTGCCGACGTGGCAGCGCGGCAACGGCAGCACGAACGGACCCAGAGGCCAGGCGAGAGGGACCGCGCGTCCCTCTCGCATTCCCTGTCCCAGATTCGGTGACCTCTCCCTAGAAGATGACGGCAGAGAGGCTGACCACGCCATCCTTCCAGCCCGCCCGGATGCCGCCCTCGTACTGCTCGCAGATGCGCTGCGCGATGGAGAGGCCGATCCCGTAGCCCTGTTGGTTGCTGTGGGCCTCGTCCGCACGGTAGAAACGCTCGAAGAGGCGCGACCAGTCGTGACCCTCCCCCCGGGCAAAGCTGTTGGAGACCACGATCCTCGCGCCCCGCCTCCTGCGACCCGAGAGCGCGGCGCGCCTCACGGGGGACACCGACACCTGGATGCTGCCGCCCTCGTCGCAGTACTTGCAGGCGTTGTCCACCAGGAGGCGGACGAGCTGCACCACGCGCTCCACGTCCGCGAGGGCCATGACCCCGGGCTCGAGCTCGCTCGCCAGGCTCACGCCGCGCCGCTGCGCCACCGACTCGAAGGGCTCCAGCGCCTCGCGTGCGGCGGCGGAGACGTCCACCTCGCAGAGCTCCTGGGAGTCCGCCCACTCGTCGGCGCGTGCGGTGTCAACCAGGTCCCTCACCAGACCGTCCAGGTAGTCGACCTGCCTCAGGGTCGAACTGGTCCACTCTCCCTCGCCACCCAGGGCCTCGAGTATCTCGGTGTTGGCGCGGATCACGGCAAGCGGCGTCTTGAGCTCGTGGCTCGCATTGGTCACGAACTCGCTCTGGCGACGGGCCGCCTCGAGCTCGGGCTGGATGGCGCGACGCGAGAGGAACCACACGATCACGAACGAGAGCAAAAGCCCCGCCGCCAGGAAGTCCAGGGTGAGCGAGAGGACCTCCCTGCCCTCCCCCAGCTCCACGCTGCCGTCCACGAAGGCCACGACGTGCCCGCCGCCGTCGGCCTCGGCCACCTTGTAGTAGTAGTCGCCAATCGAGCCGGAGCGCAGGAGCGAGGGGATGACCGCCTGGGCGAGCTCCTGGGCTTTCTGGACGTCCATGTCCTCGTCGTAGCCCCCCACCAGCGAGCTCAGCCTGCCGTCGGCGTCAACGGTCACGAGCAAGTAGCGCAGGACACGCTGCGACTCAACGAGCGAGCGGCCGTCCACGGGCTCCTCGATCACGCCCCCGCCCTGGATGATGGCGTCGAGCACGCGGTCCATGCGCGACTGCGCGAGCACGATGTGGGCGCCGTTGACCAGCACGGCGATGAGGAGCATGGCCACGAAGAAGGCGGCGAGCATGATGGCGATGATCTTGATCCTGAGCCGCTGTATGGCACGTGCGCCCATCGATCGCTGCCCCCTACTCCGCGCTGAGCCTGTAAGAGCCGTCCTCGTCGCGCACGATGGTGGCCTTGGACGCCACCGAGGCGAGCTTCGCGCGCAGGTACGAGACATAGAGCGCCAGGGTGTCCTCGTCCGCCTCGTCCTCCCCCTCCCAGACGCGTCCCAGGATGAAGCCGGGTCCCAGCGGTCGGTCGGCGTTGAGCACGAGCAGCTGCAGGAGCTCCATCTCCTTCACGGAGAGGCGCACCGTGTTCTCGGCTGACAGCTCGAAGCTGTCAGCCCTGAGGCGCAGGTCGGCGTAGCTGAGGTCACGCGAGGAGTAGTCCGAGCGACGCTTGGTCATGGCGCGCACTCGGGCGAGGAGCTCGCGCATGGCGAAGGGCTTGGGCAGGTAGTCGTCCGCGCCTGCGTCGAGCCCCGCCACGCGGTCGTCCACCTGGGCCTTCGCCGTGAGCAGGAGGACCGGCGCCACCACGCCGCGACGGCGCATCTCGGCCAGTGCGGCAAGCCCGTCCATGCGCGGCATCATGATGTCCAGGATGATCGCATCGAAGCTCTGGGACATGACCAGGTCGAGTGCCTCCTGCCCGTCGTAGGCGGGGACCACCTCGTAGCCGTTCTGTTCCAGGATCGCCTGGAGCGCGCGGTTGAGGTCGCGCGTGTCGTCCGCAACCAGGAGCCTCATCGCCCCTCCCCTCCCGTGGCGCGCTCGCCGCGGATCATGTCGCGTATGGCCTGCATCGAGAGGTCCGTCGAGGCGAGCTCGTCGGCGCAGCGCTTGAGCTCGCTGGTTATGAGCCTGAGGTCCCCGTCCAAGTCACGCTTGTACTTGAGCTGGTGCTCCAGCGAGGCCCAGGTGTCCATCGAGACGGTCCTGACCTGGACCTCGGCGAAGAGGCCCGACTCGAGCCTCAGCAGCAGATGGTAGCTGCGGTAGCCGTTGGGCTTGACGTGGCGGATGTAGTCCTTCTCGCCCACGACCTCCGCTCCCGGGAGGCGCGCGATGGCGTCGCGCATGAGGTAGACGTCGCTCAGGAAGGCACAGACGACGCGCACGCCGATGATGTCCCTCACGTGGGCGAATGCAGACTCCGCGCTTGGCTCGAGGCCCTTGCGCAGGCACTTCTCGCGTATGCTCTGGGGCGTCTTGACGCGGCCCAGGCAATGCACCACCGGGTCCTCCCCACGGGAGTCCCTGAGCTCCGCGCGCAGGCGGTCGATGCGTTGGATGAGGGAGGCGAGCTCTGACTCCAGCTCGCCCAGGCGACCCCCGTAGATGGGGTCCTCCGCGGTCGTGGCCACGGCGTCGGCTTGCGTCGGGCCCTGGCCCGTGTTGGTCTGCGTCATGAATCAGCCCCCTGCGCTTGAGGTGTGAGAAGAACATACCCAAGGTCCTTGCGCCCGTGTCGGGCCAGCCGGCGAGCGATGCAATCGCCACAAGGGATAGACTGGTTGGACCCGCACCCATAGTCCGTTGGGGTCGCACCAAGAGACCATCAGGAGCCGCACCCAAGAACCGCCGGGTCCCTCACCCAGGACGCCGGGCACGCGGCCCGGCGGCATGCTTCGCAAGGAGACGCGCATGAGAATCACGCTCGCCATAGGACTTCTGCTCGCAGCCATAGGCGCCTACCTGCTGGTCACCGCCAAGAACCCACTCGCCCGCCAACGCGAGGGGGCCCTTGCCCGACAGGACCGCATCGGCGCGCGCACCAGCGGGATCATCGACCTCTCCGCTGCGGCGGGCCTCGTCGTGCTGGGAGTCTTTCCGCACGCGACGATAGCCGCCTCCGCCGTGATAATCGCCGGCTTCGCGGTGGCCTTCGTCTACCAGTCCCAGGCCCGCCGGGGCTAGGCCTCGAGGAACCACTTCCACGCGGGGACCTGTCGTATCCTCCGGTTCCCCTGGACGTAGGACGCCTCGTCGCCCCCCGCGACGACGAGCGTGGCCTCCTCGAGCCCCGTCTCCTCCAGCGCCTCCCAGAGCGCGCGAAGCCCCCTCGTGCGCGTCGTCTCGTCCTCGACGCCCACGCTGACCTGCACGAGCTCCAGCGCATCCTGGAACATCACGTCCCCCACCACGAAATCGACCTCGTAGCCGTGCCCCCTCGTGACGAAGGAGGAGACCGACTCCGCACGCGTGCCCACGTTCCTACGCCTCAGCTCGAGGTACACGGCGTCCTCCAGGCGCTGCCCGAGCTCGTTGGAGTTGGCACGCCCATTGGCGAGCGCCAGGCCCGGGTCGATCGCATAGACCTTGGGGGGCTTCCTCGTGCCCTCGGCCAGGGCATACGAGAACTCCTGAACGCGAAAGACCAGATAGGCCTGCTCGAGGTAGTCCAGCAGGGTGGCGAGGAGGGCACGACTCGTAGGAAGCCCAAGCGCCCTGAGGTCGCCCTCGGCGCGGCGGACCGAGAGCGTTTTGGCATTGGTCCCCAGCACCCGACGCGCGAACACGCTCGCCACGCGCGGACGGGCGAGGGCATGACGGTCGACGACATCCCTCACCACGACGCGCTGCACGTAGCCCTGCAGCAGCGACACGCGCTGCGCCGTGGGCAGCCCCAAGGCGGCCGGGAACCCGCCCTCCTCAAGATAGGCATCGAAGAGCCGCCGCAGGCTCAGCCGCTCGAGAGTCGAATGCGCCGGACCAAGCGAGAGCCCCGGCTCCTTCGCCCCGACGTATTCCCTGAACGAGAGGGGAAGCAGCTCGAAATCGATGGCCCGGCCCCTGAACTCCGTCAATATCTCCTGCGAGAGCATCTTGGACGACGAGCCGCTGACGTAGATGGTCGCCTTGGTCGTATCCACGACGCGTCGCAGCCACGCGCCCCAGCCATCCATCTCCTGCAGCTCGTCCAAGAAGAGGTAGGCCCCCTCCTCCAAGGCCGAGGGGCAGGTCGAATAGAACGTCTCGAGGACCTCGTCGCCTATGGCGGGCGTGACGGGGTCGAGCCTGTCATCCTCGAAGTTGAAGTAGCAGATGCGATCCCATGGCACGCCGGACTCGTGGACCCGAAGCATCTCCTGGAAGAGGCGATAGCTCTTCCCGCTGCATCGCATGCCCACGACGACCTTGACGAGGTTTCCCCTGCGTGGCGGCAGCAGATCGCCCAGGTCGAGCATGCGTTCGTGGATGGGCAGGTAGTCTGCTATGTCGAAGCCCCTGATCTGCTCGGCTATGAGTTCGTTCATGTTCATCCCTCCCTATCTGGCAATATAATCTTACCAGTTAGATTTTAAACTGGTAACTTCATCTTGCCAGTTAGGTATTATTGCAGGTAGAGATGGGCAAAAGCCGACGTGGCGAGAGTCGCTTCGGCCCACCGCCCGGAACCGCCGCCCACATGCGCCGAGCGCGCGGCCCCTACTCGTCGTCCGGGAAGCGCACGCCCGCCTGCCTGCGCGCCTCGTCCATTACGGCAAGCGAGTCCAGGGTCACCCGCTCGAAGCGGGCCGCCCGTGCGAGTGCCGCCTCCTCGCCCCGCGCTGCCGCGGCAAAGAGCTCCAGCTCGCAGACCATGTCGTTCTGGGGCACGTCCGCACGCACCAACTCCTCGCTCCCGCCCACCGTCGAGTAGGCCATGCCCACGTCCTCGTGGTGGACGAGCCTGAGGTCGCGGGGGCAGCTCGTCTCGTCCCAGAGGAGGGTCGCCTCGTCGCCCATGACCTGGGATTCCAGGAGGTCGTCCCCCACCTTGCTGTAGCTGAGCTCTACCACCTTGTCCGCGTACTCCAGGGCAATGCTGCCCGCCAGGTCAACGCGCTGATAGGGGGACTCCGACCCCCAGGGCACGTCGATGGTGACCAGCGAGGCCCGCACCGCCTCCGGGCGACCGAAGAGGGCCACCGCCGGCTCGACGCAGTAGACGCCTATGTCTACGAGGGCGCCCTCGCCGAGCGCCGGGTCGAACTGGTTCACGTGCTCGCCGGCGCGCAGCCTTCCGATGCGCGAGGTGACCTTGCCGAAGCGCAGGCTTGCCTGGGTCACCCTGCCCAGTCGCCCCAGCGCGCCCTCGATGTTGTCGAAGCCCTGGGTGTGCAGGTTGCGCATGGCCTCCAGGCATACCGCGCCGTTGGTATGCGCGGCGTCGAAGAGCTCCTTGGCACGCCGCTGGTTGGGGGCCAGGGACTTCTCCACCAGGACGTGCTTCCCGGCGGAGGCGAGGACGAGTGCCTGCGGGACGTGCAGGCCGTTGGGAGAGGCGACGTAGACGGCGTCCACCTCGTCCGACGCCGCAAGCGCCTCCAGGTCGTCGAAGAAGAGGCGCGCGCCGCGAGGGCGACCGAAGCCCTCGGCCCGCGAGAGCTCGCGGGAAAAGGCAGCGACGTACTCGACGTCCGCCACCTCGCCCACGGCCTCGACGAGCCGCTGAGCGATGGCGGACGTTCCGATGGTGGCTATGCGTAGGGCTGGCATGGTGGCTCCTCTCGCTTGGGTGGATGGGAACGCAGCCGGGACGCGGCGAGTGCCAGCCCGGCCCGTGGCGTCACTACTTGGATGCGCCGCGGGCGGCAGCGACGGCCGCGGCCATCTTTGCCGGGTCGTTGAGACGGTCGGTCTCTATGCCCGTGTTGAGGGCGACGCCCCAGGGCGCAAGCCGGCCGATCGCGCCACCCAGGTTCTGGGGCGTGAGGGCGCCGGCCAGGATGTAGGGACGGCACACGCCCCCGGCAAGCTCCCAGTCGAAGGCGACCCCTGCCTGCCATCCGCCATAGAGCACGACCAGGTCGGCCTTGCTCTGGTTGGCGCGCTCCACGTCCTCGGGGCCGGCCATGCGGATGGCCTGCACGATGGGAATGTCCACCAGCTCCCGCAGGAAGGTGATGTAGGGGTTGCCTTCGTTTCCGTGCAGCTGCACCACGTCCAGGACCTCGTCCGCGAGCTCGCTCACGTAGCCCAGGGGCTGGTCGACGAAGATGCCCACGGCGGGGATGGTGGGGTCCAGCTTGCCCACGAGCTCGCGCAGGCGGTCGCGGTCCACGTGTCGGTGGGAGCTAGGGTAGTTGACCACGAAGCCACAGAGGTCGGGCCTGAGCTCGTTGACCGTGGCGACGTCCTCGTCGCGGAAGATGCCGCAGAGCTCGACCCTCGTGTAGGGGTCGGGGTTGTAGAGGATGTCGTGCGTGACGATGGTGGTGATCCTGCGGCCCAGCATGCAAAGCCCCTCTCGCCAAGAACGAAGCGTGCGCACCCCTGCATCATCGCACGAGAGGGAGCCCGGACGGGCGAGAGGGGCGGGCGGCCTAGGCGCGCGGCTCCCCTCCCCTGGCGAAGAGCGCGATCATCTCGTTGGTGAGGCTCGAGTCGTCGGCGGGGTCGAGGGGGACGTCGGCGCGGCGGACCCAGCCACCCAGCTGGAGCTCGTCGTGGTCGACGTGGATGGTGGGGTCTCCGTCGACGTCGCAGAAGAAACCGGCGAGGAGGGTGTCGGTGAAGGGCCATGGCTGGCTCCTGTAGTAGCGGACGTTCTTGACCCTGAGACCCACCTCCTCCCTGACCTCGCGCGCAACGCACTGCTCCAGAGTCTCGCCCACCTCGACGAAGCCGGCCACCAGCGCGTAGTGGTTGTAGGCGCGGCCGGCGTACTTGGTCATGACCAGCTCGTCGCCGTTGGTGATGCCCACGATCACGGCGGGGCAGATCTTGGGGTAGAGAACGTTGCCGCAGGCGGGACAGGCGAGCTCCCGGCTGGTGGCGACGTGGCCCAGCTCGCTGCCGCAGTGCCCACAGTAGCGGTTGGAATGGTACCAGTTGCGCAGCTGGTAGCCAGTTATGCCGGCGAAGGCCAGACAACGGGGCCGAAGGAAGCGGAACTGGTTCACGGGCTCGAGGCGGAAGCCCTCGGGCAGCTCCTCGCTGCCACGGGGGCGCGGGTCGCGCTCGGCCATGAAGAAGCGACGGTCGTCGATCGAGAAGAGGTAGCGTGGGGCGAGGTCGGGGGCGGAGAAACCCCAGTCGCGCAGGCGCGGGAGCTCGAGCTCGCCCGTGCCGCCATCCAGGCGCACGACCGCCTGGCCGCGACCGTAGGCCAGCACGTAGTCCTCGGGCCGCGCCTCGAGCGGTCGATAGGCGTTGTCGAAGGCGTAGCTGCCGATGTCCTGGATCACAGGTCCTCCCCCGCTGGCTGTCGGGGAAACATGATACGTCTGCCCGCGACCACGGGGGGCAGGTGTGGGAAAGCACAAGCAAATCGACGTCTTGGGGCATCTGGGGAGAGATGGCTGCGGTTTGCTTGTGGGCTGCGGCTTGCTCGTGTTTCTCAACGGTCCAAACACAAGCAAAACGGCGTCTCACGCCCCATAAAGCAGAAACGGCGCAGTTTGCTCGCGTTTCTCTCCCAATGAAACGCGAGCAGACTGCGCCACCACAAGCAGACCGCTCCCGCGCCGTGGCCCTACAGCATCTGCCGGTAGATGTCCTTCAGCGCGGGATACATGCTGTGCCAGGTGCTGTAGTGCCCCCGATAGAGCGCGATGATCTCCTTGTTGGGAAAGACCATCTGCTCCTCCACCCGCGCGAGGCGGTGCGCGCACTCAGCCACGTCGGGAAAGGCCCCGCAGCAGACGCTCGCGAGCATGGCCGCGCCGAAGGCCGGGGCCTGGGGCGTCTGGGGAATCTGCAGGGGGATTCCCAGGACGTCGGCACAGATGGCCCTCCAGAGCGGGCTCGTGGCGCCGCCGCCGCAGATGGTCGAGGCCATGACCTCGACCTCCTCCGCACGGGCAATTTGCAGGCAGTCGCGCAGGGCGAAGGCGACGCCCTCCAACACGGCCTGGGTCATGTCGGCGCGGGTGGTGTCCATGCGCAGGCCCACGAAGGCGCCGCGCGCACGCGGGTCGTTGTGGGGGGTCCTCTCGCCCATGAGGTAGGGCAGGAAGTAGACGTCGTTCTGGCCCAGCTTGCCGCCGGCGACCAGCGCCTGCTCCGCGTCGTAGGAATCGGCACCCAGGATGTCGTCCATCCACCACTTGTTGCAGCCGGCGGCGGTGAGGATGCAGCCCATGAGGTTCCAGCCACCGTCGGCCGAGCAGAAGGAGTGCAGGGCGTTGTGCTCGTCCACCACGCAGCCGTCGGTGGTCATGAGGATGGTCCCGGCGGTCCCCATCACGATGTTGCAGCGGCCCGGGCCCACGGCGCCCGTGCCGACGGCGGCGGAGGCGTTGTCTCCCGCGCCGGCGCAGACCAGCGTCTCCTCGGGCAACCCCAGCTCGCGTGCCACCCCGGGAAGGAGGGTCCCCAGGGGCTCCCAGCTCTGGTGCAGCTGAGGGAGCTGCCGCTCGCGCAGGCCGCAGATAGAGAGCATCTGACGGCTCCAGCAGCGGTTGCGCACGTCGAGCAGGAGGGTGCCCGAGGCATCGGAGAAGTCCGTCGCGTGCACGCCCGTGAGGCGGAAGTTGACGTAGTCCTTTGGGAGCATGACCTTGCGGATGCGGGAGAAGTTGACGGGCTCCTCCTCGCGCATCCACAGGAGCTTGGGCGCGGTGAAGCCCGCGTAGGCCACGTTGCCGGTGTAGGAGGCGATGGTCCTGCGGCCCACCTCGCGGTTGAGGTAGTCGACCTGGTAGCGGGTGCGGCTGTCGTTCCAGAGGATGGCCGGGCGGATCACCTCGTCGTCCTTGTCCAGCACGACGAGGCCGTGCATCTGGCCGCAGGCACCGATGCCGGCCACCTGGCTGGCGTCAAAGCCCCGAAGCAGCTCGGGGATGCCCTGGCGGACGGCGTCCCACCACAGGATCGGGTCCTGCTCGCTCCAGCCCGGCTCGGGGAAGCTGATGGGGTAGCTGCGGCTCCTGATGTTGAGGACCTCGCCGTCCTCGTCCATGAGCAGGAGCTTCGTCGCCGAGGTGCCGATGTCCAGTCCGATGAAGTACATGGGACGCCCCCTTAAGGCAGCTGCGGCAGATGAGCGGTGGGGCCGTGGCCTCGCCGCGCCGTCCCCCATTCTATGCCTGCCGGAGCCGCGGGTGCTTCTTGTGCCACACCGCGCGCGGCACCGACGAGCCCCGGACAATGGAAGACCGCCCATCCCACGCCGGAGACAGGCGGTCCCACATGGCCGCAGGGCGGCCGGAATCGCAGCTGGGAAGAGGTCCAGACTACTGTGCGTAGCTCACGACGGGCTTGCCTGCCTCGATGGCGCCAGGAGCGGTGAGCTCGACGGACGAGAGGTCGTCGGAGTTGGTGATCGCCATGATGACCACGTCGTCGTGCCCGGCCGCCTTGATCTTCTCGCTCGAGAACTTGATGAGGGGCTCGCCGGCGCTCACGTGCGCACCCTTGCTGCCGAAGACGGTGAAGCCCTCGCCCTTCATCTCGACCGTGTCGACGCCGATGTGGATGAGCACCTCGGCACCGTCGTCGCACACCATGCCCAGGGCATGGAAGTTGGGCGCGCCAATGGCGCTCAGGGTCCCTGCCGCAGGCGCGTAGACCGTGTCGCCTTCGGGGAGGACCCCGCAGCCCTTGCCCATGGCACCACTGCTGAACACGGGGTCGCTCACCTCGGAGAGGGAGACGGCCTTGCCGGTGACGGGAGCCAGCAGGGTGCCCGCAGGGGCGCTGACGCCCAGGGCGGCCGGCTTCGAAGGCTTCTTGAACATGTCGAACAGACCCATTGAATACCTCCTAACCCGAGGGTCCCCCCTCGTCGCGACCCCGATGGTATGGCCTCTGGCCCGGTCGCTATATGGATTATCCCACTAAGTCCCCTCCCGGCGTAAGCCAAAGTGAATAACGCCGCCCATTCGACCTCTTGTGGGCAGACGGTCTTGCCACCAAAAAACTGCGCACGGAATTTGGAATCGAGAGAAGCGACCTGGGCAAACGCCGCTCGTCTCCATAATTCGAGGCTACCGTGCGCAGTTTTTGGCCGGCCCGCACGCATCAGCCGGCATCCACACGTGACAGCAAGAGGCCCGGGGCGTCAGCCCCGGGCCTCTCTCGTCCTATGGATCATGCACTGGCCGGCGCAAGGTGCGCCGACCGGACGCACCTACTCGCTCTCGGCGCCCTTCTGACCCGCTCCGTCGGCCTTAGGCGCGGCGCCGACTGCGTCCGCGACCTTCCGCGCGGCATCCGCGACCTCGCCCAGTCCGCCTGCGTCGATGCTCACCTTGCGGTTCACCTTCGCGTCGTAGGTGTCGGCGCGCATGACGTCGGCCAGGTCGACGCCCGTCACGCTCTTCACCATGTCGAAGGCGGCCTTGATGGACTGCGGAGCCATAGACGTCACGCCCGCGGCCGGGGAGCCCTCCCCTTCGCCGCCGACGGTCGAGTAGATGTTGATGGCGTCGATGCCCTCGATGGGCTTGGAGGCCGCGGCGATGATGTCCGGCAGCACGCCGATGATCTGCTGGGCAAGGGCGGCCTGGCCGTACTTGCGCAGGGCCTCTGCCTTCTTGTCCATGGCCTCTGCCTCGGCGATGCCCTTCGCGCGGGCCGCCTGGGCCTCGGCCTCACCCTTGGCGCGAATCGCCTCGGCGGCCTTCTGCGCGGAGTAGAGCTCTGCCTCGGCGGCCTTCTGCCTGGTCACGAGGTCCGCCTGCGCGCGCTGCTCGGCAGCGTAGCGGTCGGCGTCCGCCTGCTTGCGGATGGAGGCGTCGAGCTCCTGCTCCTTGACGGCGACCTCCTTCTGCTTCAGCTCGGCCTCGCGGTCGGCCTTGGCGATCTCGGCGTTGACCTGCTCGGTGTTGATGGCCTTCTGCTGGCGCTGCGCCTCGATGCCCTTGGCGGCGTCCGCCTTCGCGGCCGCGGTGTCCGCCTCGGTCTTGAGCGAGGCCTGGCGCAGGGCCAGGGCGTTGTTCTGCTCGGCGATGGCCGTCTCGGACGTGATGCGGGCGTCGTTGGCGATCTTGTTGGCCTCGGCACGGGCGACCGCGATCTCCTTCTCGGCGTTCGCCTTCGAGATCTGGGCGTTCTTCTGGATGGCCACGGTGTTGGCGATGCCCAGGTTCTCGATCACGCCGATGCCGTCGTCGTCGATGTTCTGGATGTTGAACGACACGATGTCCAGGCCCATGCGCTGCATGTCGGTCATCGCGTTCTCCTGCACCTTCGCGGCGAAGGTCTTGCGGTCGTTCATGATCTCGGTCAGGCGCATGCCGCCGATGATCTCGCGGAGGTTGCCCTCCAGCACGTTGACCACCATGTCGTTGATGTAGTCGGAGTCGCGGTTGAGGAAGTTCTCCGCCGCCTTGGCCAGGCCGTCCTCGGTGTTCGAGATCTTAACCACGGCGACCGAGTCAACCATGATGTTGATGTAGTCGAGGGTGGGAATGGTCTTCGTGGTCTTGACGTCGACGGAGAGCATGCGCAGCGACAGGCGGTCGACACGCTGCAGGAAGGGAATCCTGACGCCGGACTTCCCGATGAGGTAGCGGGGCTTCTTCCCGCCGCCCGAGATGATGTAGGCCTGGTCGGGCGGTGCCTTCACGTACCCGGAGGCGATGATGACGAGCACCGCGATCACGACGATGCCGATGAGGACGAACCTTATGAGCTCCATGACGCACGCTCCCTTTCTGGAGGCAACGCCAGCCCGACGCGGGTGGCGGTCCTGGCCGGCCACGAACAGAGGAGATGTTATCTGATTGGAGAGGGACAACGTCCCGGCCGGAAGGCCGGACCATCCGGAACCACATCTGCGCCACAGATGCCACGACCCGTCTGACCTGGTCGTTTACAGTTTCAATCGTCCACTCTGCGCCAGGGTGGAGCGGGGTCGGCCCCTTGGCACGAACGTGCCCCGGCATCCCCCGCCATAGCAAAACACCATCCAAACACAATAGGAGCCTCTCCCCGAAAATTAGCGACTTCTTGCTTGAAATCATCTCTCCCATTCGAGAAATGCCTGCTTCGTTGCGGTAAGTTGGTACAAAACAGTGCGACTAAACTTTTGGGGATGATCAGATGAAGGTAGGGGTCCGGGACATCAGCCGCAAGACCGGCTACTCCCCCGCCACGGTCTCGAACGCGCTCAACCACAAGCGCGGTGTGAGCAAGGAGACCGCCGAGGCCATCCTCAGGGTCGCGCAGGAGCTGGGCTACCAGCGCCCCAGCCGCCTCGACCGCATCCAGTTCGTCGTCGTGCGCAAGAGCGGCAAGGTCCTCGACGAGTCGGACTTCCACCCCGCGGTGGTGGACGGCGTCGAGCGCGAGGCGAAGCTCCACGGCCTCACCACCAGCTACGTCACCATCGACCTCGCCGACCCCGGCTCGCACTCGCAGCTGCGCGAGCTCTGCCAGGACAGCACCAGCGGCATCGTGCTCCTGGGCACCGAGATGATGGAGGAGGACTACGAGCCCTTCTACGACTCCGCCGCCCCCCTGGTGATCGTGGACGGCTGGTGCTACCACAGCTTCATCGAGTCCATCGTCATCTCCAACGAGAGCTCCGCCTACCGAGCCGTCCACTACCTCATCGGCAAGGGCCACACGCGCATCGGCTACGTCAGGGGCAACCCCGTCATCCGCAACTTCCCCCTGCGTGAGCGCGGCTGCCGGAGGGCGCTGGAGGAGGCGGGTCTCAGCTGGAACGACGACTACTGCGTGACCGTGGGGACGAGCCTCTCCACCGCCTACGCCGCCGCCAAGGAGTGGCTCGAGGGCGACCCGGAGCTCCCCACCGCCTTCTTCGCCGAGAACGACGTGATGGCCTGCGGCATGATGCGCGCCCTCCTCGAACGCGGCGTCAAGGTGCCGGAGGAGGTCTCGTTCGTCGGCTTCGACGACCTGCCCGTCGCCACCGTGATGCTCCCCGCCCTCACCACCCTGCACGTTCCCAAACACGACATCGGCGCCATGGCGGTCCAGAAGCTGATCGCACAGGTCAAGGCCCCGAGGGGCTTCACCTGCACCACCCACGTCTCCACCACCTTCGTAGAGCGGGACAGCGTGGCACAGCTGTAGGCACCTCTCCCCTCCGTGGGATAGAATCGCCTCATTCACACAAGCGCGCGCGGCCGGTCGGTCGCGGGAGGAGGAGCCATGGCAGCAGAGAACACGGACTTCCAGACGGACGCGCCCGAGCCCGAGCTCGAGTTTGGCGACGCGGCGCCCGAGGTCAGGCTCGACGAGCCCGCCGGCGCGGACCCCGTCACCTCCTCCCTCACCCCCCAGGAGCTGGAGAAGGTCTCGGCCTTCGTCCAGAAGATCGACATCACCGACACCGCCGGCGTCCTCGCCTACGGCGTGGGGTCGCAGCGCAAGGTCTCGGAGTTCTCGGAGCGCGCCCTCGCCGGCGTGCGCGGCCATGACCTGGGCGAGGTGGGCGACCAGATCAACTCGCTGGTGGTGACCCTCAAGAACTTCGACCCCGGGCAGAAGGAGGGGGGCCTCCTGGGCCTCTTCCACAAGGCCAAGAACAGCCTCGAGGCCCTGAAGGCGCGCTACAGCGACGTGGAGAAGAACGTGCGCTCAATCTCTGACGCACTCGAGGGCCATCAGGTCACCCTGCTCAAGGACATCTCGATGCTGGACCAGCTCTACGCTCTCAACGAGTCGTACTTCAAGGAGCTGACCATGTACGTGGCGGCCGGCAAGCAGAAGCTCGAGGGGGTGCGCACGGGCGAGCTCGCCGAGCTGCAGGCCAAGGCGGCGAGGACGGGGCTCGCCGAGGACGCCCAGGCCGCCCGCGACCTTTCGCAGAAGTGCGACCGCTTCGAGAAGCGCATCTACGACCTCGAGCTCACCCGCCAGGTTGCGCTCCAGACCGCGCCGCAGATTCGCATGGTCCAGGCCTCGGACGCCGTCATGGCCGAGAAGATCCAGTCCACGGTGGTCAACACCATCCCCCTGTGGAAGAACCAGATGGTCATCGCCCTGGGCATCGAGCACGCCAACCAGGCCGCCCGCGCCCAGCGCGAGGTATCGCAGATGACCAACGACCTCCTGAGGAAGAATGCCGACCAGCTCAAGGTGGCCACCGTCGAGGCCGCCAAGGAGGCCGAGCGCGGCGTGGTGGACCTCGAGACCCTGCGCCACACCAACGAGCAGCTCATCTCCACCCTGGATGAGGTCGCGCGCGTCCAGGCCGAAGGGCGCGAGAAGCGCCAGCTTGCCGAGGAGGAGCTCACGAAGATCGAGGGCGAGCTCAAGACGAAGCTCCTGGAGGCCTCGCAGCGCTAGGCTCGCCCAGTCAAGGGGCGAGGACGCAGGCGAGAGTCCCCGCATGCGAGCCCGCAAGCGCAGTCATGAGGGGCGGCGTCACGATCGCTCGTGGCGCTGCCCCTCTCGCCTGTCTTGGGAAAGCCTGGTGACGCCGTCGGTCGGGTCGACCGCCGTCAGGGACGCAGCTCGTCCCCCGTGGAGGTGAGCCCATCCTGCTCGAGCATGGTCCTCATGACCTTGAGGTCGCCCGTGAGGTCCATGCTCTGCTCCTGCAGGAGGTTGTCCAGAGTCCGGGAGAGCCCCTCGTCCACCATCTGCAGGGTCTGGGCCAACTCCGCACGCACGGACTCGACCCCGGCACCGCCAGAGCCGCTCTGCACGAGCTCGGCGTAGGACGCGGCGAGCTTCGAGGTCTGCGGCAGGTAGTAGTTGGCGACCCGCCTGAGCTGTGACGCGCACTCGGGATGCGACCTCAGGTACGACGAGAGCTGCTGCGTGCGCACGACGATGGACTCGAGCGAGGACCTGAGGCCCTCGTCCACGATGCGCACGCGGGACTCCTCGACCATGCGACCGAAGTCGGAGAACACCCCCAGGAGCTCGCGAATCTCGGGAGTCAGCCCGTCGTCCACGGACTTGGGCTTCTTGCCCTGGGACCCTCCCTGGCTCTCCTTGCGGCGGTTCCACTCCTTGCGAGCCCTCTTGTAGGAGCCGTCGGTGAGGTAGAGGGTCGTCCCGTCTCCCAGCGAGGCGATGTGCCCCTGCGGGATGAGTCCCCGGGAGATGGCCTCCTGAAGCAGGGGCTGCAGCTCCTTCACGGTGAGCTCGACCCTACCGCCCAGATCCCTCAGGCGCATGCTCGTCTCGTCTCCCACGGCCTTCGAGAGCGCAAGGCAGAGACGTGCGATCTTCCTGCGCCGGGCGCCCTTCGCGAAGGACTTGACCGCCCCCGTGCCCAGACCGACGAGAACCGCCAGACCAACGAGGAACGAGACGAGGCCGTCGAAGGCCATCATGATGGTCGGGACGATCATCATGATGGCCAGGTAGCCCAGGATGATCCCGCCGATCAGGTCCTTGGCGCGGACCTTCTCGTCGCCATGCCGACACACGACGTAGGGAGAAGAATCCACCTCCGCCATGCCCAGCTGCGCGGCGACGGCCGCGGCAGCGCGCTCGATGGAGCTGGCGATGCCATCGAAGTCGACCTTTGACATCAGCTCGCTCGCCTTCTCGGCGGCTGCGGGAATCTCCCTGTTGAGGACGTCACCCACCTGACGGGCGACGTCGGTGCCCTGGCGGACGAAGTCGTCCGCCGAGGTCCGGGGGTCCTTGGGGCCCCTCTCGTCCTGTGCGTCGTTGTCCATGGCGGCCATCCTCTGGGTTTGGCTGAAGTCACATGCGAGAAACCACCCTATGAAGGTACACGATGGCCGTGAATCCCGTGTGCTCGAAATGTCGGCAAGTCGTCACTGCCACGCCATGCAGGACGGCCCTGCGCCTACCGCAAGCGACGCCCGCAAAATGCAGGCCCCTGGCCTATGGCCTGAGCTCGTCCGCATCCTTGGTGAGCCCGTCCTGGGCGAGCATGGTCCTCATGACCTGGATGTCTCCCGCGAGGTCGATGCTCTGGTCCTCGATGAGCTCCTCCTGGAGCCGCGCGAAGCCGTCGTCGACCATGCGGAGGGCCTCCCCGAGCTCGCCCGTCACCTCCCGAGCGCGTTCGCCCTCGGCGCCGCTGCGCTCGAGCTCGAGGTAGGAGGCAACGAGCTTCGCCGTCTGGGGCAAGTAGTAGCCGACCGCACGCCCAAGCTGGCCAGCAAGCTCCGGATGGGCCTCCACGTAGCTCGCGATGAGGCCCGCCCTGCGCGCGATGCCCTCCATGGAGCCGCGCGCCGACTCGTCCGCCGCCTGGCTGGCCCGACCCGCAAGGTCCTGGCCGAAGTCCCTGAAGGCGTCGACCACCTCGCGCTGCTCGCGGGCGAGAGGGACATCGGCCGTCGTCGTGGCAACGTCCTCCCCGAGGCCGGTGCCCCGCGGCTCGGAAGCGGAAGCGGGAGCGGCGGAGAGGGCCCTCTCGTATGCCTCGCCGCTCAGGTAGAGCGCCTGCGCGGCGTTGGGAAGCGTCTTCACGCGCCCCTGGGGAAGGGAGCCCTGGCGGATGGCCTCCTCGCAGAGGCCGGCAAGATCGTCCTGCCCGATTCCCGTGCGCTCGGCGAGCTCCGCCAGGGGCACGACCTCCCGATCGGCGGCGAAGCGCGAGATCATGGCGAGCATGTCGGCGAGGCGCCTGCGACGGCGGGAGTCGAGGAGGCGCTTCGTGGCGAAGGCGAGGCCCGCCGCGCCCATGCCAAAGAGGAGGACGGAGGCGGGTACGGAGGCGCGGAGCACGGGGAAGCCCAGTACGAGGAGGAGCAATCCCATGTAGCCGAAGAACGCGACGCGGGGGAGCTCCCCGGGCCGCCAGGCGGCGTCTTCCTCGACAAGCAGGACGTAGGGCGACGCCTTCTGCGGCTCCGACGCCGGTGCCGCTTCGGCGGGAGTGCCAGTAGCTGCGTCGGTGACATCGGCAGAGGCAGAGGCGATGGCGGCGCAATGGTCGTCGGCAGGGGCAGCCAGCTCAGGTTCCGCCTCCACAGTCTCGGCGGCGACCTCCTCCGGCGCCTCGGCAGGCGCCGGTTCCGCGGTGACGTCCTCCACGTTCTGGGGAGAGGGGCTCGGCTGCGGGGCCGTGGGCGCATCGCCTTGGCACGAGCCGAGGACGACGGGGGCCTCGTCACGTCCCGGCACCTCCTGGCGCAGCTCGTCGACGGAGGTCGCGAGGCTGGCGAAGTCCACCAGGGCGAGGAGGTCAAACATGCCATGGGCGAACCGCATGCCGTCGGCGCGTGAGCCCTGGCGCGCCATCCTTGCCTCCAGCTCCCGCAAAGCCTTGTTCTCCATGAGAGCACGCCCTCCACGCGACCGGGGGCGATCCTCTCGCCCGGAACCAGACGTTTTCCAGTATACGGACAAGCCACGACATCAGCCTTCACGGGCGAGACATGCCGCTTGCTTCTCTGCGCTTGCTGGCCCCACTCCTCTCCACCGGCCCAATCTTGTGATTGTGGACAGAATTGCCGCCGGAGGGCAAGAAAAGTGTCCGCGTTTGCAAGATTGGACGTCGCGCCAGCAGGCAGTCACGGCCCCGACTTGTGCGTAGCGTGCGTGCCGTGGGGCTTGGGCGTGCCGTGGGGGTCCGGCTTCGCAGCCCTACAATCACCCGCTACCTCGCCAGCCAGGCGTAGACGGGGACGTCCCACCCACATTCCTTCCCCTCCGCCTCCGCGAGGGCGCGCACGGCAAGCTCGTGGTCGAGGCCCTCGTGGAGGCCGCTCACGCAGAGCGTGGCCAGCAGGGCGCCGCGCTCGTCTCGGATGGGGAAGGCCCCGGCCACCGGACAGGCGAACTCGGGCGTGCCAAACTTGTCGGGTGTGCTGCGGTCGACGAGGTCCTGGAAGCTGCCGTCCACCTCGTGGGCCACGTCAGCCCATAGCGAGGAGTGGCCGCAAGCGAGAGACGCCCGACGCTTGCCCTGGGCGAACTCCTGGTTGCGTGGCGCCTTGTCGTCCGCGGCCCACTCGAACATAGCCAGGCCGTCCGGCTCGCGCACGACGCGCACGGTGACGCCGCGGTCGTACTCCCGCGACAGGCGCGCAACGGCGTTGCCCAGCTCGAGTGCGTCGGAGCTGGTGAACTCGCCGTGCCAGCGCAGTGCCCCTTCCTGAACCTCGAGGGCGCGCAAGGCGTCCCGACCAAGCGAGAAGCGAGCCTTGACGGCGTCGACGATGCGCGCGCAACGCACCGTAGCCTGGAGCGGCATCACGTCGCTCTCTTCTGCTCCGGCGGCTACGAGCTTCGTGAAGTGCAGCGCCTCTCCGTAGAAGTCGTCCACCTCGTAGGGGGCGTCTATCACGCGCGGCTCGCATCCGTCCGCGTACACCGTCGCACGCTGGCAGCGATGCAACTCCTCGATCACGACACGCCCCCTCGTGCCCACCAGCACGGCCTGGCGGGGCTTCGCACGGTCGAAGGCGCACTCGAGCGTGGCGCTCAGCCCTGCGACCTCGAGCGTGGCGCTCGCGTACATGTCGATGCCCTGGTCATTGGCGATGCCCGCGAAGGCAGTCACCTGCGCCTCTCCCGCCGGCAGGAAGTCATCGAGCCAACTCGCGCAATAGATGCCGCAGTCGAGGAGCACCCCTCCCCCCACGGGTTTGCTGTGGTACGTCTTGCCAGATCGGACGAGCTCGCGCATGTCGTTGCAGAGGGTGGTCTCGACATGAACCACATCGCCTATCTCGCCTTTGTCCACCAGCTCGCGCACCGTCCGGTAACAAGGGGTGAAGCGCGCCTTCATGCTCTCCATGAAGAGCGAGCC
Source organism: Olsenella phocaeensis (assembly GCF_048189965.1). Lineage (NCBI taxonomy): Bacteria > Bacillati > Actinomycetota > Coriobacteriia > Coriobacteriales > Atopobiaceae > Olsenella > Olsenella phocaeensis. Next base: position 81,354 of record NZ_DBEZHV010000013.1, read on the forward strand.
ACACTCGCATGCCACCCGCGCCACGTCGGCCGCCTCCTCGGCGCCCAAGCAGGCGGGCTTCTCGCAGAGCACGGCCTTGCCGGCACGAAGCGCCCGGATGGCCCAGTCGTGGTGCAGGGCATGCGGGAGCGAGAGGTAGACCGCGTCCACGCTGGGGTCGGCGAGCAGGGCCTCGTGGGCGGCGCCCGGCCTGCCCAGCGACTCATCGGACAGGGCACCGGAGGGTGCGATGCCGTGCTCTTTGGCAAAGGCCTGCGCCTTGTCCGCTGAGCGACAGCTCAGCGCCACCAGCTCGGCGGCCTCCACGTTGCTCAGGCTGCTCGCGAAGCGACGCGCGATGTTGCCGGCACCCAGGATGCCCCAGCGAACGACTCCCTCTTCTGCCATGCCCGTCTGCCCCCTCCTACGCCAGCTGGCCCATGCCGTCCTCGAGGATGCGCATCTGCGCCAGGGTCTCCTCGGGGGTCACGAGCTGGGGTGCGCCGTTGGCGACGGTATGGAAGAGCGCGTCGTACCACTGCGAGTAGGAGCTTCGCTCGGAGGGCACGCGCTCCTCGTGCAGCCCGTCCTCGTCCTGGTAGCGCAGGGTCCCCCACTGCTCGGGCGCGTCCAGGCCGAAGTCGGGATGACCCGCGGGCAGGTAGAAGTGCTTGAGGTCCCGCTCCTGCTGGTCCTTCTCGAACTTGACGTACGCCCCCTTGTCACCGTAGATCTCGAAGCTCGGACGCTGGATGGCCATGCGGTAGTTCGCGTGAGCGGTGGCCTTGACGCCCAGCTCGTCGTAGTACAGGTCGTAGTCGAAGTAGTCGCAGACCATGCCCGCGCCCTGGAGCTGCCGCAGGTCGGAGTGGACGCGGTCGGGCGTCCCGAACCAAGAGATGATCTGGTCGAGACAGTGGCTCGCATGTCCGTAGGGGGCGTTGTTGACGGGGTCGTTGGCCATGCCGTCCATCATGGTCGGGCGCCAGTAGTCGTAGCTGGTGACGACTTCGAAGACCTTGCCCAGCTTGCCTGACTCCACGACCTTCCTGGCCGTGAGGTAGTCAGAGTCGAAACGGCGGTTCTGGTAGCACTGCACGGTGACGCCGTTCTTGGCTGCCAGGTCGAAGAGCTCGGCGGCCTCCTCGTAGGTGGCCGAGAAGGGCTTGTCCACCGTCACGTGCTTGCCTGCCTCGAGCGCGCGCTTGGCCATGAAGTAGTGCAGCGCCGAGGGGGTGGTGATCTCCACGACGTCGATCTGGGGGTCGCCCAGGATCGCCTCCGTGTCCGTGACGTACTCGACGCCGGGGATGGCCGCCCAGGCGGAGTGGTCGACATGGCGGGCCTGCATCGTCTTGATGCGAAACTTGTCGCTCCGGTCGAGGACGTACGGGGCATGGTAGCGATTGGCGCTCTTGCCGTTGCCGATGTAGCCGACGATGACCTTGCCGTCCTGCATGGTGAGTCCTCCCTGGGTGACATGCTACGTACGATTCTCCTGCTTGTTGTTGCCATTGTAGGGTGCGGTCCGGCGACGACGGTCCCTACCCGCGAAGTGGGAACAGAGGTTCACGGCCTCCCGCCCCTGCAGCAAGCTTGCCGCACCTTTTTTCCAAGAGGCGATCGCATCCGAAGGCCTGCTACACCCTCTCGACGTCACCGGTGTAGGAGATGTCGAAGGGACCGTCCATGATGAAGAGCACGTCGACGTCCTCGGCGGCCGTCGCGCCGTGGAACATCGGAGTGCCCGCGTTCCACCAGACGAAGCTGCCGGCGGGCAGGTCGCCCTGATCGGTGTGGAGCGTGCCGCGCAGCACGTACATGCCCTTGCCGCTTTCGTGGGTGTGAACCGAGAGCGGCATGCCCTTCTCGTAGCGCGTGAGCTGCACGTTCATACCGGTCTTGGGATCGTCGTGCAGGGTGATGGCCTGGTGCTTGGCACCCGAGCGCGGACTCACGAAGACGTGTTCTGCCGGGTTCAGGTCTTGGGGGAGAAACACCGTGACGCCGTTCTGACTCTTGCCCATTCGTTCCCCTCTCTTGGCGGAGGCGCGGACAAGATCCGTCGTCTCACGCCGATTGACGGCCGCTCAGGGCAACCAGTCGCCTTGTCACCGACAAGCCAGAGGCCCACCGGCAGGAAGCTGTCGGTGGGCCAGGAAGTTGAGCTTGTTCGGACGCTACGCCGTAGCCTTCTCGACTCCGGCCTCGGCCTGCTCCTTGGTCACGCCGAAGAAGTAGTTGATGCCGAGCGAGAGCGCGAAGCCGATGCCGCCCGCGATGGCCGCGAAGACGACGTTCATGGGCTTGTCCGGGGCGATGAAGTTGAGCAGGCTCAGGATCGAGGTGGCGCCCATGTTGTAGAAGTACACGTGCGTTATGCCGATGAACAGGCCCGCGACCGCGTTGGCGATGGAGACGCCCACCAGGCAGCGAGTGTACTTGCTTCCGACACCTCGGCCTTCCGTGTCTTCCCTCCAGCTAGAAGATAGCCAGCAGCAAGAGGCGATCCGAAACGGTTCGCATTGCTGGACGGCAGGTCCGCAATGGGCTGGGGCAACCGTCCGATGGGCGGACATAATGTCCAGGCGGGACGCGACCCACCCCATCGCGCCTCTCGCGGCGTATTGCCAAGTTCGTGCGCACTAACCAGGCGAGAGGGGCGCGCATTCGCCGCGCCGCCGGCGGGTCCTGGCGCGCGGCGGGCACGACGCGCCGGGGGGCGTGCGCATACGGCGAGGGGCCGCCCCCAGTCTGAAGCTGGAAGCGGCCCCCGGAGCGGACGCTGTGTCACTCTCGCCTAGAGGGCGAGCTCGACGAAGTAGGCGCTACTCGTCGTAACTTTTGATTAGTTTATGCAAGTAATGTAGTGATGCATAAGTGCGATTTACTTGCTGTAGCTGGCATAACGCCACGTAAGCTATGCGCTGGTGGACACGGTTGGGACACGCTAGGGACACGAGACTGCCCCCGCCCTCCCTGAGGAGGACGGGGGCAGTCTCATCGTCTGTTGGGACAAGGTTGGGACAAAAGACGGGCCTTGATGGGACATGACGGGACGGTCCCGTCAGGGCGTCACGCCGCCCGGCCCGACCACCGCCGAGCACCTTCGCTCGCGCTCGAACCACGTGACCTGCGCGGCCCGGACGTGGCGCTGCATCCACGCGCAGAGCGCGGCGCGGGTCCTGAAGTCGGCGTCGCGGTAGCGCTCGTGGCCGGTGCCGCCGGGCTGCCGCCGCCACACGGTGAGGTGCCAGAGCGCGCGCCTCGTCTCCTCGTGCAGGCAGCGGTTGCAGTGCCAGGTCTCGCGGCCTCCCGCGCTGTCGGTCTGCACGAGGCGCATGGCTCCGCCGCAGAGCGGGCAGCGCGGGGCCCCGTCACTCCCCGGCATCCTGGCCGCCCCCGTCGTAGACCCCCAGGGCCTCCTCGAGCGTCATCTCGCGGAACTCGCCCTCGGGGATGGGGTCGGGGCCTCCGTTGACCAGCTCCCCGACGGCCTCCCTGACCTCGTCCGCTCCGCTCACAGCACCACCCTCTCCCTGGCGAGCAGGTCGCTCAGCCTCTTGCCCCACGGGGCCCTCTTGGTCCCGAGCTTGAGGCACGGTATGTCGCGCCCGACGGCGGCGCGGTACGCCTGGTTGAGCGCCCCGATCTCGTCGGGATGCCCGGCGTCCCTGAGCTCGTGCCCGTCGAAGTAGGTCAGGCACGGGCGGTCGTCCAGCTGCAGCACGCAGTTGATGGGCATGTCTTCCTCCTCTTTCGCAGTGTTCCTTGCCGGCGCCCCGCCGCACATGGCCTGCCACTCGTCGCGCGAGAGGCCGGACACGTCGCGGTCCGTCTGGCCGCCCGAGCTTGAATACTGCCAGACGGTGTAGGAGTCCCAGGGTCCGGTGCCGTAGCGGAACCTGGGCACGTCGAAGCTGTTGCGCAGGTCGGGGTAGCCCGCGACCCAGAGCGGGCACTCGGGGTGGCACGAGGCCGCCTGCCAGAGCGCCGACGCCTGCACGTAGACCATGGGCCAGACGCCCGTGCGGTCGTGGACCGCCTCGCAGAAGCGGCGGCACCAGGAGTCGTCGCCCCAGGAGCCGTTGCCGCCCTCCTCCCAGTCCAGGCACGGGACGGCCCTGCCGACCCACGGCGAGGCCACGGAGAGCATGTGCCCTGCCTCGGCCACGGGGTCCCCGCCGCTCGCGTAGTGGTAGAAGCCCAGCAGCTTCCCGTCCGCCTCGGCGCGTCCCATGGCACGGGCGAAGTGCGGGTTGACGTACCCCGTGCCCTCGGTCGCCTTGGCGATGAGGAAGTCGGACTCCCGGTAGGCTCCCTCGGTGTTGGGCTTGAACGGCCACCTGTCGTGGCTGCTGACGTCGATGCCGAGCATCGGCTACTCCGCCCCCTCGCCGACCTCGGGCAGGCCCGCCAGCGAGGTCAGCAGCGACAGCACCATCGCCGTGGCCGTGACGCCGAGCATCTGGGGCCAGTCGAGGTCGAGGACGCCCACCGCGCCGGTCCCGATGAGGGACGCCAGGGTCTGCGCGCCGGTCTTCAGGCAGCGGACCCCGGCCGCCGCCCACCACTTGCCGTTCGTGATCTGTAACATGTCCTTCTCCCGTCTACTCGCTGCCGCCGATGCGGCAGCCCTCGCAGCGGCGCTCGATGGCCTCGATGCGCCGCCCGTAGTCCTCCATGCGCTGCTCGACGCGCGCGAGCTCCCGGCTGTGGTCGGTGAGCTGTCGGCTCATGTCGCGCACGGTGTCGCGCGTCTCGCGCGCCATGTCGGTGATGTTCGCGAGCTGGTCGGTGACGACCTGCTGCTCGGCCGCCCTGGCCGCCTGCCTCTCGCGCTCCCCCATGCCGTCCCGGCGGATGGTGAGCGCGATCGTGGCGGCGGCGAATACGACCGAGAGCAGCGCCACGAGCTGCTCGAAAGTGAGGGGGCTCACATGACCTCCTAGGCGTCGCCGAGGCAGGTCCAGTAGCGCTCGTCGACGCCCGGCGCCCCCGGCTCCCACACGTTGTCGTCGATGGCCGACTCCCAGATCTTCCCGAGGTTCTCCGCCCTGTCGCCCCTCATGTAGGGCGACTCGTTCGTGGGCTGGACCCACTTGCCGACCTCGCCGGACTGCCCGGGGCTGACCCTGGTCACCAGGGCCGGGACCGCCGATGGGTCGGGCCACGCCCTCGAGTCGTAGTCCTGCAGCACCCTGTAGAGCGTCTCGCCGACCCTGAAGCGCTCTCCCCTCCCGTACGTCCTCCCCTCCTCGAATCGCCCGTACGCGGACGGTATCAGCGCCGCCACGTCGTCGGGGAGCGCCTCTATCTCATCCCTGAGCCTCCTGGCGTCGTCCGAGAGGCCAAGCGCCCACGTCTGCCTGATCTCGGTGCCCGTCTCCTCCCAGCCCATCGTCGAGACGTAGCCCTCCGGCGCCTCGGGCTCGACGGACTCGATCACCGGCTTCCCCTCGCTCGGGACGGTGAGCGTCACCGTCCCGTCGCTCAGAACCCCGTAGAGCATGCGTGCCTCCCTAGTACCTGTATCCCTCGACGCGCACGACGGTGAAGTAGTCGGCGCTGTGGTCGCCCGCGACGGCGTAGCCGGACTTGCAGGGGATGTTCGCGTAGCCGCGCTGCGCCTGGCCCTGCACGGTCGCGAGGGTGACGCTCTTCCCGCTGATGGTCATGGCCTTGTACGACAGCTGCGCCCAGAGGTCCGTGGCGTTCTTGTACGTGCTCATGTAGAAGGTCTTGCCGTCGGGCTTGTAGAGCCTCACCGAGCCGTAGATGCCCGCGTTGTCGTGGTAGAGGACCTCGACGTGGGTGAACTGCGACACTGACGCCGTCAGGCTGAAGTCGCCCGTGGCGGCCCCGTCGAAGATGACGAAGGGGCCGTTCGGCGGCAGCCAGCCGGACCATGCGCCGCCGTTCTGGCAGCGCATGTGCAGGGACGGCCTCCCGTACGCGTTGCCGAGCGCGGCCTGCAGGTCGTGCTTGCCCGCGTTGTCCCACGAGAAGTGGGCCACGAAGCCGTCGGTGGGCGGCTTGTTCGACTTCATGGAGGACGACGCCTGGAAGAGGCTCATGCCGAAGACGCCCGTGTTCGCCGCCACCGCCGTGTTGGCGTCCGCCGGGCGCTGGACGTCGCTCGCGGCCTGGAGCTTCCCCTCCAGCAGGCACCTGAGCCTGGACGTCGGGGCGACGGTCCCGTTCACGTTGACGCTCGTCGAGTTGAGGTACGCGACGCTCCTCCCGGAGGAGTCCGACGCCATGGCGATGCCGCCGTCGAGCAGGCTCCCGCCCGAGTCGACGCCCGCCGAGAGGAGCACGGCGGCGTCACCCGCCGAGTTCCTCTTCTTGGGTATCAGGGCGAGCTGGCCGGAGGACTCGTCGTAGCGTATCTCGCCGTGCCCGCCGCAGAAGTCCACGAGGGCCGACGGGGACGACTTGCCGAGCTCCACCACGTCCTCCGAGAAGCTCGAGCTCACGGTCGACCCGACGCGCACGTCCACCGAGTCGGAGTCGATGTAGACGTTGCCGCCCGCCGGGTTGCCCACCGTGACCGTGGACGCGTAGACGGGCACCGAGCACACCTGCCAGTACGTGCCGTCGAAGACGAAGCTCACGGCGGTCCCCGCCACCCAGTAGGCGTAGGGCGTCCCGTTGGTCCTGACGGGGAAGGCGCCCGTCCCGGACACGTCCAGGGTCGGGCCCTCCGCCGTGTTGGCCTGCGAGAAGACGACCGAGACGGACGCGCCAGGCGCGAGCGAGAGGCTCCCGGACCTGAGGACGGCGACCTTGGCGGCGACGCCGGCGGCGGTGGCGCTCGTCGCCACGAGCGTCCGCCCGTCCTCGCCCCTGGCCCCGGTCGGACCCTGCGGGCCGGTGGCCCCCCTCGGACCCTGCGGCCCCGCCTCGCCGGTAGCCCCCCGCGGCCCCGGGTCGCCCTGGGGCCCGGGGTCTCCCCGCGGGCCTGCCTCGCCGGCGGGGCCCTGGTCGCCCTGCGGGCCGGGCGATCCCTGGGGGCCCGGGTCGCCGGCGGGTCCCCGCGCCCCGTCCTCGCCCTTCGCGCCCTGGATGCAGGCCATGGTGACGCGCTGCGTCCCGTCCGCCGAGGTGACCGTGGTCCGCTGCCAGACGTACTTGCCCTCCACCCACGCGGGGGTCGCCTCGGACCATCCCGACGCCGGCGCGACGTCCGGGTCGTCGCCGACCGCGAACTCGACCACGACGCCGCGCACGGCCCTGGCGGCCGCCTGCGCCGCCTCGTCGCCCGCCCGACCGGCCACGATGGCGGCCGCCTTCGCCTCCTCGGAGATGGCGGCGGCCGCCTCTATGCCGTCCGAGAGCTCGCGCCTGACCTTGCGCTGGCGGGCCACCTGCTGGTGGGTGAGCGTGCGCCTGGTCGCCCCGAGCTGGTAGGTGCAGCCGTCCGGGGAGAGCGGGTCGACGCGCACCTGCATGCACATGAGCCGCTCGTCCACGCCGAAGGGGCGGGCCTTGACGCGCACCCACTGCCCCAGCCTGACCGGCGGGACGGTGGGGTCCAGCTTGTGCAGGTCGACGGCGGAGACGCTCACCGACTCCACGAGGGAGTGGGCGCCCGAGAGCCACTCGGCCGCCCTCGCCGCGAGCTGGGCGGCCGTCCTGCACCCGTCGAACGACCTGCGCGCGCAGACGACGCCGTGCTGCCTCACGCCCTCGTTGGACATGATGGCGTCGCCCTCGACGTGGAAGCCGCTGCCGAACTCGCCGTCCTCGACCCCGTCGAGGGTCAGCTGGACGGTCCTCTTGCCGTCCTGGTAGCTCGCGTACGGGACGACGCAGGTCACGAGGTCCTCGGCCTCGGTCACGTCGGAGAACTGGGTGATGGTCTCGCCGAACTCGACCACCTGCGGGTTGTCCCCGTACCCCTCGGCGAGGAAGTCGACGTAGCGCCCCAGGCCGTCGTGGCCCGCCACGACCTGGTAGCCGCCGGAGAGGACCTTGTCCTCTATCTCGGCCATGGTCTTGGGCCACTGGGTCGAGGAGCGCGTCACCTGCGTGTCCGGCAGCTCGTTCTTGCGGACGCGGAAGGCCTGCGTGCCGTCGCTGTGGCGGGAGTGCTCGTCCACGTAGAACGCGGCCACCTCGCGCAGCGACCTGGACGGGGTCACCTTCCACCCCTTGGACTCGTCCGCGTAGGTCCCGTAGGGGCGCACGAGGGAGTCGGAGAGGTAGGCGAGCTGCCCCTCGCAGGTGAGCCTCTCGGTACCGTCGACGGAGGGCTTGACCGAGGTGATGCGCCCCCTGAAGACCTCCTCGCCGTCCTCCTCGAGCACGACCTCGCGGGAGGGGTCGTAGCACTCGAAGGTGCCCGAGAGCGGGTGCGTGGGCGGCACGTCGCAGGTGAGGCTGCCGGGCTCGCTCACGGTCAGCCTGCAGTCGCACGACGTCACGACGCGGTCGGGCAGCCTCGGGTCGTGCAGGGTCTTCCCCGCGTAGCTGAGGCGGTACACCCTACGCCGTCCTCTTCCAGATGTAGACGGAGAGGTAGGGCGGCAGGATCTTCCCGGAGTAGTCCTCGCCCGCGACCACGACGCGGTCCTTGTAGCCGCCCGTCTGCGTGAGGCCGTAGCCCGCGACCTCCTCGCCGGAGCGGTGGACGCCCATGGTCCTCTGCCCGCCCGTGGTGCCCGCCGCGAAGTCGGATCCCGCGCCGACGAGGAAGCGCCCCTCTATGCGCGCCCAGGTGCCGCCCAGGAAGGTCGACGGGTTGGTCGCGGCGGCGCTCATGTAGATCGAGCCGACGGGCCACATCCTGTCGATCCAGTCGAAGTTCGACGCGAGATCGGCGATGGTCTGCTGGACCTTGTCCGTGATGGCCGGCTTCACGAGCTTCATGCTCGCTGTCTTGGTGCTCATCTAGAGCTCCTTCCACTCGTACGCGAAGTAGACGTTGTACTCGCCGCCCGACGTGTCGAGCGGGAAGGCGAGCGAGTCCCAGCTGCGGTCCTCCACGTCCCACCAGGCTCCCATGCCCTGCCAGGCCGGGAACTCCTGCAGGGGCGAGGAGGCGGTGGCCATGGCGCACCACATGCCCCGGTGCGCGTCCCAGGAGTCGGCGAACCCCTGCCAGGCGTCGTCGCCCATCCCGGGCGTCGTGTCGATGGCCACGCGGTTGTCGCCGGGGCTGAGCCACATGTCGTCGAGGGTCCAGGAGCCGGGCTGGAGCACCCACTCCCTGTCCCCGACGTCGAGGACGCACTCGCGGGACACCTCCACCACCGGCTGCACGTGCATGTCGCCGCAGGGCAGCGACACCTCGATGCCGCCGGCGGCGTTGGCGACGAAGACCCTCGTGCCGAGGCTCCTGAAGGGCTCGCAGGTGAGCTCCAGCGTGATGGCCGCCGTGGTCTGGTAGACCTCCTGCGACACGGACGCCCGGCCCCTGTAGGTCGCGCCCGGCTCCCAGGAGGTCACGAGCTCGTGGCGCCTGCCGTGCAGGAGCGACCTCAGGCGGGCGAGGACGCGCACGGACGCCGCGGGGCCCACCGGGTCCCTGACGTAGAGGGTGGCGGTGACCCTGCGGTCGCCGAACGTCGGCCACCCGGTGACGGCCTCGGTGAGGTCGAGCGTGCCGTCGCGCCCCATGATCTCGACGCGGCTCTCCCTGACCTTCGGGGGCTCGTCGGACCACTCGGCCAGGACGAGCCCGTAGGTCTCGCACAGGGGCGTGCCGTCCACCCAGACCTCCATCTCCGTCTCGCTCACGCCAGCGCCCCTATCCTGCCGAGCTCGGCGTCCATCTCGTCGGCGATGCCGCCCACGAGCTCCTTCTTGTCAAGGTAGATGCGGAGCCTGCCGACCTCCCTAGCCACGGCGGCGGCGAGACGGTCGTAGTCGAGCGTCTCGCCGGGCGCGTCCATGTGGCTCGCGATCGCCGCGCCGTACTTGTCGAGGTACGGTCCGTAGGAAGGCCAGGCAAGCTCGGTCCCGCGCTCGCCCACCCCGATGAGGGACGCGCCGTCGAAGAGGCCGCCCGCCCCGTACCACGAGACGTGGGGGATGGGGATGGAGGCAGGCCCCACTTGCAGGCTCTCCCAGCTCACGCTGGGCTGCGGGAAGTGAATCGAGCCGATGGCGGACGTGATGCGGTCGCCGATGCCGCTGAAGAAGCCGACGATTTTGCCGGGGATGGAGCTTATGGCGCTCACCGCGTCGTCGAAAGGTCCCTGCAGCGCCGCGGAGACGCCCGAGAACGCCCCCGTGATTCCGCTCACGACGCCCGAGAAGAAACCCGCGATGGGCGACCACGCGCCCTGGATTGCACCAGCCACCGTCGAGAACGTCGAGCCGACGGCGTCGAGGGCTGCGCCGAGCACGGAGAAGAGGCCGGCCACGGCGTTGATGGCGACCGACAGCGCGCCCGCGAGGACAGATACGACGGGCGAGACGAACGAGAACAGCGCTGAGAACAGCGCCCCGGCCACCTGCAGCGCGCCGCCCACGGCCGAGAGGGCGCCGCTCACGACAGGCAGTATCGACGCCCCGAGGTTGCCCAGGGCGTCCACGACGGGCTGCAACACCGGCTGCATCTGCGCGAGTGCGCCTGAGGCGAGCTGGCCCACGGCGTCGGTCACGGGCTGCGCCGCCTGCGACAGCCACGACATGGCGTCGGACAGCCCCTGCATGGCGGACGATGCCGCGGACCACACGGCCGACCCGAGCGGCTCGAGGGCCGCCGTGATGCCGTTCTGGATGAGCTGCCACTGCTCCGGCCAGTCCATCGTGGCTTCCTCGGTCGCCTCGATGTCGCCCGAGGCGCCCAGCGCTGACTGCCCCAGCTGGTCGAGGCTCACGGCGCCGCTCTTCAGCGCGGCGACGAACTGCGGCGCGTTGCGCGCGCCGAATATGTCCTTCGCCGCGGCGATGGCGCTGGCGTCGTCTCCCGCCGCGACGAACCCCTGGATGGCGTCCACGGAGTCGTGGAACGTCTGTTGCACGTCCCCGCCCTCCTCGGCGACGGACGAGAGGGCCTTCTTCATGCTGCCCATTACCTGGCTGGCGTTGATGCCAGCCTTGTCGAGCTGCCCCGCGAAGTCGGCGGTGTCGTTGAGGCTGAACCCGAGCTGCTGCATGGCGGGGCCCGCGCCCTGCACGATCCCGACGAGCTCGTTGAAGCCGATGCCCGTCTGCTGGGTCACCCCGAACAGGTAGTCCATCTCGACCCCGGCCTGCTCGCCGGAGACGCCGAACTCGTTGAACATGCCCGTGAGGTTGCCCAGGTCCACGTCGCCCACGACGTTCTGCAGGCTCGCCGCCTTGCTGGCGACCTCCTGCAGCGTGTCGCCCGAGAGCCCCATGCGCTGCGAGAAGGCGGCGACCGCGCCGCCTGCCGTCTCCATGGACGTGGGGACGGAGGTGAAGACGGAGGTCGCGGTGTCCGCGAGCGCCTGCAGCTCGTCGCCGCTCGCGCCCGTCGAGATCTGGATCGAGTCGTTCAGCTCGTCGAACTGCCCGCCCACGCCCAGGAGGACGGCGCCGACGGCGGTGCCCAGCGCCGCGACGGACGCCACGACCGCCGCGCCGCCCGCGCCGCTGGCCACGGCGCTGATGCCGTCGAAGAGGGAGGTGCCCACGTCGCCGCCGACAGCCGCGAACTGCGAGCCCAGGCCGGAGAGCGCGGAGGTGATGGCGGAGCCGATGCCCTCGCCGCCCTTGGAGCCGGCCGCGTCGGCCGCGGTCTCGACGGCGCCGGACAGGGCGTCCGAGATGTTCTGCTGGGCGCCCTGCATCGACGGGATGATCTGCACGTAGGCGTTCGCGACGTTCGCGCCGTCTGCCATGTGAACCTCCCATGCACGTGAGAAGGGGCCTCCTGGGGGAGGCCCCTAGTCGCTTCCGTAGTACCAGGCGTGGAACTCGTTCGACGGTATGGCGCCGCTGCCCACGCTGCGCTCGCCGGGCGAGGCGTCCGCCCACGGGCGCGGGTAGGGCCTCGGCTTCGGCACCCTCGCCCTGGAGTGCGTCTGGGCCGTGGCGTAGGCGACCTCCATGACGGCGTCGAATACGTCGGCGAGGATGACGTTGGTCATGGTCGTGGACGACCAGCGCTCCATGCCGGGGTTCAGGGCCCTCCACGTCGCGCACCCCACGGGGAGGTGCCGAACGAGGAGGGAGAGGCCGTCCCAGCCGATGGTGGCGGGCACGTCGCGCAGGCGGATGCCGAGCGTGGCCATGAGGTCGCAGTCGAGCGCCCCGTCCGTCTCCTCGTCTAGGCGGACGAGGCCTGCGATTCCCCCGGCTTCATGCCGGAGTCGGCGACCCACGCCTTGACGAGCGCCCCGAAGTCCCCGATGGTGAGCCCCTCGGTGCACCCCGGCGCGTGTCGCTCGAAGAACGCCTGCATGCCGGCGGTGGCCTCGACGTTGTCCGAGCTGCCCCGCAGGGCGAGCGCCTCGGACAGGCTGATGCAGCGGTACTTGGGCACGGAGTACGGGCCGCCCTCGCCCACCTTGAAGTCGAACGTCTCCGCCTCGTGGCGGACGAGCTGGAAGGTGTCAGCCATGTCCTACGCTCCCGTCACGACGCCGTCGTCGTAGATGAAGTGCACGTAGCAGCCGTCGGGCGCCTTGTTGAGCGAGATGGTCATCGAGTAGGTGTTGTCGTCCGGTTTGAAGCTCACGTCGGACAGCTCGGTGACCTGGCCGTCGTACACGTAGACGCGGATGCGGCGGTTGCCGTCCTTCATGGAGAAGCAGAGCGACCGCTCGGGGCCCGGCTTGCCGGTGAACCCCATGTCGATGACCTCGCCGTGCTCGGCCGTGGCGGGGGTGACCTTCACGTTGCCGTCTCCCACGAGCATCTTGGCCATGGTGGAGTCAACCTGGATGGACGGGAGCGTGATGGACGGGTCGGCCTCTCCGGGCACGACGCGGATCTTCTTCTTCCACCAGTCGCGCAGCGCGTCCCCCGCCTCGATGAGGCCGGAGACGGCGAGCCCGTCCGCGCCGACGTAGCCCAGCGCGTCCGGCCACGTGGCCTTGTCCAGCTCGGAGCGAGCGTCGGTCGGGGCCTTCGCCTTGCCGGGGAGGCCGACGTTGACCTCGCCGGTCACCGGCAGGTAGACCTTGTTGCTGTCCTCTTTGCCCATTCGTTCTCCTTACTGCTCTGCGCCGCGCAGGGCGGCGTTGGCGGCCACGGTCACGCGCGGCACGCCGGGATGGTTTGGGTCTGGGTTCGGGTAGACGGAGGTCACGGACGGGTCGTGCCAGGTGTTCCCGCTCGCGGGCGTGCGCCGTGCCATGGCGGAGATGGCGCCTGCGATGCGGTACGCCGCCTGCGTGGCCTCGGCGTAGTCGTCCCCGGCGCCCGCCCACACGTCGATCGACCAGTCGTGCTCCCACGTGACCGCCGTGACCGGGACGCACCCCACCTGGCGCACGTGGGCAAGCGGCTCCCCGGTGACCTCCTCGGGGTACTGCGCGACGCACGCGATCCCAGTCGCCTCGGCGATGTCCCGCGCCATGAGCCACTCGCCGTCCCTGGGCACCGTCATGCTCTGCATGCCTGCACCGCCAGCGTCAGCGTCTTGTCGGTCGCCTCGGCCACCTTGGCCTCCCTGGTCATGGCGCGCACGGACACGACAACGCGCGAGTCTCCGTGGTAGGCGTTGCCGACCTCGAAGCCGTCCCCCGCAACGGCGGCGATGCGCTCGGCGCTCTCCCGGACGGCCGACTCGACCTCCGGCGACTGCAGGAGCTCGCGGATGCCCTCGTGGTCCAGCTCGAGCCGGAAGCCCCCGACCCTCTCAGCCATTGGCGCTCCAATCCACGAGCGGGACCTCGAGGTGGTCGACGCCGCCGAGCGGCGACGGGTAGGCCATCGGCTCGCCGTCCACGGCGTAGTCGCGGCCCGCGTAGGTCACCCTGTCCCCCTTGCGCACGTCGGCCCCGGGCGGCAGGTAGAGCGTCGCCCTGGACGTGGCGGGCATGGCGGTCTGCGTCTTGTCCGTGGACGTCTGGGGGTTGCCCACCCAGCAGCCAGAGATGGTGGCTTTCGTTGGCTTTGACCAGTCCGCCACCTCCGTGCCACGCGACACCCTCTTGCCGGGCCGCGCGACGGCGATCGCGACCAGGTTCCACATCGGCATCGGCATGCTAGGTCACCAGCCTGTAGGGCGTGAGCTCCGCCGAGTGCGCCATGACGCCCTGCTGGGCGCTGTAGCTCACCTGCGTCCCGCCCGCCGTCTGGCTGCTGATGCCGGGGTGCCCGACGAGGAACTCCGAGACGAGGGCGACGAGCGTCGACTGCAGCGCTCCCATCGCGTCTGACCCGGCGACGTAGCGCACGGTGACGCCGCGCCAGCCCGCCCGGAGCGCGGCGCAGGGCCGCACGAAGCGCACCAGGCCGTCCTGGCTCCACTCGTAGCACTCGGGGTCGACTGCCTCGCCTCCCACGGACACGGAGTCCACCGAGGAGACCGACATGGCGGGGAGCCGTATCAGCCGCCCGCCGTCCGCGACGTAGGCGCACGCCAGCGAGGGGGCGACGTGCCACCCGCACTGCCGGCGGATGGCGTCCGAGTACGCCCCGAGCGCCCAGTCGACCGTCTCGGCGGTCGCGCTGAGGGTCCCGCCCGTTGCCGCTGCGAACTCGTCGGGGGTCATGATGGGCGGCAGCTCGCCGTCGACCTCATATCGGTAGGCGCTAGGCATCCTCGCCCGCCCCCTTGTTCGCGGCCTTGCGGGCCTTGTTGCGGTGCTTCGCGGCCTTGGGCTTGGCGGTCTCCCGCCCGTCCCCGGCCGGCCTCGCCCCGGAGGGCTGCCATCCCTCCTCGTACTGGAAGGTCAGCCCGCCCACCTCGTAGATGCGGAGCATGTCTCACCTCCTGGCTTCGTGCGTGGGGCCGCCCCGGAGGGCGGCCCGGCTGGTGTCATGACTAGGCGGCGGCGATGGTCAGCTTGTCGAAGGCGGCGGGGTAGCGCAGGGCGAGCGCGAGGCGCTCGATGACGCGGACCGCCACGAGGTCGTGCTCGAAGTCGTCCTTGTCGGAGTTCGAGACCTCGACGCGCAGGCCGTCGCCCGCCTTGGTGAAGACGGAGCCGCCCTGCTTGAAGGCGCCGACGTAGGCGGTCCCCGCCGCGACGGCGGGGGTGACCACGGTGGTCATGCCCCACACGTCGGGGTAGAGCTGGACGGCGCCCAACTGGGCGTAGGCGGGGGTGAAGAAGCCGCCGCCCATGTACTGGCCGTTGGTGTCCTTCTGCAGGCGCAGGGCCTTGTAGTCAGCAGGGTTGAGCACCACGGCGTCGGCCATGAAGGGGGACGCCTGGCCGATCGAGCTGATCGCCCCGAAGATGTCGTCTGCGAGGGTCGCGGCCTTGGCGGAGGCGGCGAGGATGCCGGACGTTCCGCCGAGGTCGGAGACGAGCGTGTCCTCGACCTTCAGGTCGTGGGTGTAGACGCCGCGGTTCTGGATGGCGGTGGCGAGCCACGCCTCGTCCTGGGTGATCTCCCAGCTCTCCTTGAAGATGCCGAAGACCTTCTTCAGGGCGGCGTTCTTGGGGGTCTTGTCGCCGAAGTGGAACTGGTGGCCCGCCTCGCCCTCGGCGGAGATGCCGGTGTCGCCCTCGAGCGCGCCCTCGACCAGGTACTGGATGGAGGTCGCGTCGCGGGACTCTTCGCCGAAGAGGTCTCGGACCTGCAGGCGCCGGCGCGCGCCGGTGACCAGGTTGGTGTCGTAGAAGGTGTCGAAGCCTGCCGCGCCCGCGGGCTTTGTGTGGGAGTCGGTCGCGGCCTTGTAGCCGTCGGCGGTGGCCACGGACGCCTGACCCTTGCCGGAGAAGGCGCCGAGGTCCATGGACTTGACGGCCCACTCGCCGAAGCCCTTGGCGGCGTCGTGCCCGCGCTCGCCCGCGCCGTCGCCGTGGAGCAGCGCCCCCTTCTCGTCGGCCATCTTCACGATGTGCTCGTACTTCTCGGCGAGCTCGCCCGCCTCCTTGGCCTTGGCGGCGTCGCCCGCCTTGAAGGCGGCGGCGAAGTCCGCCTTCGCCTGCTCGAACTGCTCTCGGATGGTAGCCATGCGTTACCTGCTTTCTCTAGTCGATGAATCTCGCGTACTTAGCGGCCACGTCGGCAAGCGCCTTGGCGTCATCGTCCGGCGCGCCCTGTGCCTGCGCGCCGCCGCCGTCCTCGTCGCCTTCCTCCGTGCCCTCGGCCTGCCCCTCGTCGCCGATGAGCTGGTCAACGATTTCCAGCGCCCCCGCGAGGGCGTCACGGAGCCGGGACAGCTGGCCCTCGTCCGCCTTGGATTTGCGCCTGCCGTACTTTGAGGCCTTCACGTCCGTGACGAGCGCGTTGGGGTTGGCCGGGATGGGCACCGCCGAGATCTCGAAGAGCTCGAGGTCTATGAGCTGGTTGGCCTTGACGCCAGAGTCCAGCGTGACCTCAGCCTGCTCCCGCACGTCGTAGGCGAAGGAGAACTGCGAGATGCGGCCCTCCCTGTAGAGCTTGTAGGTGTAGGCCGCCTTCGGGTTGTCCAGGTCGAGCCTCGCCGTGAACTTCAGGCCGTGCTCGTCCTCCTGGGCGGTGGCGGCGCCGAGGTTGCTCTCGGGCTGGCTCACGTCGTGGCCGAAGAGGAAGGGGATGGGGCGCTCGCCGCGCTCCCTCAGCGTGCGCGAGAAGGCCCCCGCCTTGATCACGTCGCCGTAGGAGTCGGGCACGTCCTCGTCGAAGGTGGCGGCGTACCCCTCGATGATGCCCTCGCCGAGGTCGGACGCGCCGTCCGCCTTCACGTCGAAGCTCTTGTGCCTGTGCATCTTGCCTGCTTTCTGTCGCTCGTACCATTCGCGGATGACCTGGGCCGTGCGCGCGGGCCTCCCGTCCTCGCCAGCCCGCCTGAGGCACTCGTCCATGCCCGGGTCGAGCGTCACCACGTCCGCGCCCGCGGCCTCGTATGCGGCGAGCTGCCCCTCGGACGGGGAGGTGTGGATGACGTAGTGGTCGGCGTCCCCGCCCCCGCCTGCGAGGGCGCGCTCTATGACGGACGCGCGGGCGGCGAAGGCGGCGTCCCTGACCTCGCCGCGCGCCTCGTGCGGGTGGCGGTTGCCCAGCGCGTCGGCCAGGGCGTCGTAGTCAACCACCACGTCCCCGTCCCGCGCGTGTTCTCGGCAGTAGGTGGACTTGCCCGCGCAGGGCGGACCGAGGATGACGTGTATCACGCGATCACCGCCTGTAGATGCTTATCTCGACCTCGCACTGGCATCCGTAGGTGTCCTCGGCCGTGAGCGAGTCGTCGTGTGGCCAGTGGGCCCCGTTGGAGAACGGCTCGTCGTAGCCCACCGTCTCGCCGTCCATGGCGAGGTGCTCGTCGCGCGGGTTGGCCTCGCCGCTGCCGGCGTGAACCCACGTCTTGCGGCGTTCGAACTCCGAGGCCGGGACGCGCTGTCCGATGGCTTCCTTGCAGCCCCACACCGCCGCAGTCGTGGCGAGCGTCAGCCCTGCGCGGGCCGCCCCGCTGGACTTCGCCTTGTCGTAGACGCCCCTCGGGCTGTCCTTGGCCACGTCCTCGTCGGCCTCCTCGGGGTCGACGTCGAGAGACGCCAGGAGCTGGCGGAGCATCGACGCGTTGAGCGCCTTGGCCCTGCCGTCGCACATCGCCTTGAGGTAGCTCACGGTGCGGTCGCTGTCGTAGCCGTCCGGGTCCATCCCGACGTCGCGGAGCGTGGCCCGACCGCTGTGCCTGGTGAGCTCGAGCATGATCGGGCGGAGGTCGGCAGAGAGCTCGCGGTCCCAGCGCTCGGCGTCCCACCAGTCGGGGTCGCCGTCGGCCTTCGCGAGCCTCCCGCGCGACTTGGCGCTGTCGATGGCCGGGAGCACCTTCTTGGACTGGCGGTCCCAGAACCTCGTCAGCGTGGACGTGAGCAGGGCCGCACCCGCCGCGTCCGCGCGCTGGTGGCTCTTTGCCGACCACCCCTTGGACTTGGCGGGCGCGGCGCGCGACGCCTCGCCCGGCGCGCCCGCGTCGGTTGCCTGCGCCATCTCGTCCCCCAGCAGGAGGTTGAGCGGCGTCGCCAGCTCGGCGGCGGCCCCGCCCAGAGCGGGGCGGTTGAGGATGGCCCTCGCCTCGTCGGTGAGGAGCACCGGGCGGCCCGTCGCGGAGACGAGCGTGGGAAGGAGGTCCTCGGGCGAGGCCTGCAGCTTGCTCTGCAGGTCGAACTCCGCGTAGTGGCGCGTCGCGTCCATGCCGAGCAGGTCCATGAGCTGGTGGTTCACACGTTCCTGGATGAGGTCGAAGTACGGCGTGAGTGTCTCCGCGTAGAGCGCGCGGGCATTGTCCCTGGCGCTCGCGTACGTCTGCGTGTCGTTGTGCCAGACCATGGAGGGGTTGACGCCGTAGACGGCGGCGACGTCCTCGCGGGCGAGCGTCGTGGCCTGCGCCCACTCCGCGTCGCGGGCGTTGAGCTGCGCGTCGTGCAGCTGCATGCCGTCCTCGAGCAGCGGCGTGCCGCCCGTATCGGTGGCGTCCGCGCCCGAGAAGCGCTCCTTCCAGTCCTTCGCGAACCGCTCGCGGGCGCCGGGGGACCACGAGGCCTCCCTGTCGCGCGAGATCCAGCGGTTGACCAGGCCCCCGTTGCGCCACACCTTGTTGCGGTAGTCGTAGGCGCTTATCTGCTCTGCGAGGACCAGCTTCAGCGCCTCGACGGGCGAGGCGGGGCTGATGGGGTCGCTGGGGTCGTAGAGCGCGAAGCGCACGCAGTCCGCCGCCTGTATGCGCACCGGCGCGCGGCCGGCCTGGGGCACCTGCAGCAGCCAGCTGGACGGCTCGAAGCCGTCCTTCGTGTACGGCTGCGTGACCCACTCGGGCGGGACGCGCGTGGCCTCCCACCCGCTCTCCATGTCCGCGTTCGGCACGACGTACCACAGCGCCCAGCCGTAGATCAGTATGTCGGACACGGTGGCCCGCACGAGCTCGTAGGTGGTCACGGAGGCGTTGGGCCGCGTCAGCAGCAGCGCGAGCTGGCTCGCCACGTCGCGCGGTCGGTCGTTGTCGCCCCTGCGCTCGTAGACCTTGATCGGCGTCGCCGCGACGTTGCGGGCGAGGAACCCAACCACGGCCCTGAGCGCTGGCTGCTCGCGGTACACCTGGCCGGGCGTCTTGCCCAGCACCGCGGTGGCGCGGGGGCCCGCCACGCGCTCCCAGCGCGGGCCGCGACGGAAGAGGCGCATGAGCGCGTTCGCCATCGGCGCCCTCCTTCGGCATGGGAAAGGCCACCCTCGCGGATGGCCCTACTTGCGGAAAATGTTTAAGAAATATGGGATTCCCCCTAGACAATCTATAGGGTGAATCCTATAATAGGGCCAACAAGAGACGAGAGGAGGTGGTCAACTTGGAAGAGATAAAGGAAATCGCCATCGCGGTGATAGCGGGACTCGTGGTCCACTACGTCGCGAAGGCGATTGACGAGCGGCCCCACCGCGACGGCCAGCCAAAGCACATGCGGTAGGGCGCGGGGCGGGGGCTTCGGCCCCCTCCCCTCCCATCTTATACGACTAGGGGGCAAGGGCATGGAAGATATCCTCACGTTCGCGAAGTGGATCGTCGCGTTCTCGATCGTGGCGATCGTGGCGAGGTTCATAGACGGAAGGAGGCGCTGATGGCCGTGTCTGACGCCCAGAGGAGGGCGGACGCCAAGTACAAGCGCGAGAGCACCAAGGCCGCCGTGGCGAGGTTCTACCCTGCCGATGCTGACCTCTGGGAGTGGCTCTGCGCCCAGCCCAACAAGGCCGGGTACATCAAGCGGCTCATACGGGAGGACATGGAGCGCCGCAGTGGCTAGGGCGGCGGGTCATATGACCAGCAGTCCCTCATCCTCGTAGGCGCTCCCCGCGCCCTCGTCCTGCCTCGCCCACGTGGCGAAGCCGTAGGCCATGGAGCAGGCCACGAGCGGGGACACGTCCTCCTTGCTCCTCGCGCGGTCCCACGCCCACGCGCCGTCTCCGAGCGGCTTGGTGGCGGCGACGTTCGCCGCGAGGTCGAGCACCGGCTGGGGCCGGTGGAACACGGGCGCCGCGTCGCTGCCGCCGTCCCCGCGGCCGGGGTCGAGGGCCGCAACGCCGTCCCAGAAGCGCCCGGCGAACGCAGCGACGTCCGAGCCGGTGACCGGCACCATCTCGACGCCGTCCACCTGGCCGTACACGTCGGCCATGGACGTGACGGGGGCGCCCTTGCCCTGGTACGCGATCCGCCACGGCCTCGCCGGGTCGGCGCGCTCGCGGAGCCAGTCTGTCACCCAGCCGAGCCCGGCCCTGTGCGCCACCACCTCCACGTGGTACGTGCGGTCGGCCCGGAGGCCGCAGACCGCGACGGCCGTATGCATGCGGTCGGCGCTCACGTCGACCGCCCACCAGAGCGGCGAGTCGGGCGCGATCTCGGACGCCGGGTCGGTGCCCGCCTCCCACGATCCCTCGGGGAAGACGCTCCTGGCCATGGTCACGACGAACTGGCAGAGGTTCTCGGTGCGGGCCCCAGCCTCGGTCTTGCCCGAGATGGACGCGCGGAGCTTGCGCTCGGTGAGGAAGCCGTACCCGAGCGACGGGTTGGCCTCGCACCAGCCGTCGACGTCCCAGAGGCTTCGGTCGGGCCGCGCGCTCCACTCGAAGACCGCCATGGTCGGCGCGTCGGCCATCGACGCGAGGGCGGGCGTCTCCACCGCCTTGCACCAGCCGTCCGGGTCGCCCAGGGCCCTGTGGGCCTGGTAGCGCTTGGCGCGCAGCACCTCGCTCAGGGCGTCGCCCGCGTTGGACGCGCACCAGATGAGGCCGTTGCTCTGGGCGAGGATGGTGTCGCTCACCGCGTCCCAGGCGTCCCACGTCTGCTGCTCGCGCATCTCGTCCATGATGACCAGCTGCGCGGAGGGTCCGCGGGCCGCCCCGCGCGTCGGCGGCTTGGTGACGTAGTGCCTGTGCCCCGAGAGCACGAGGTCGCGCCCGCTGTTGCCCCGCTTGCCCTTGACCTTCTCCCTGGCGAGGGCCGGGGTCGCGTCCACCATCTGCTCGGTCGCGTCCCACGTGTCCCCCGATCGGGTGAGGTCCTGCGCCATGCCTATGACGAGGGCGCAGCGCATCATGAACATCCAGTACAGCGTCACGACGACGATCAGCGTGGTCTTGCCGTTCTGCCTGGCGACCAGGACGAGGACCACCGTGAAGCGCAGTCGCCAGTCCCCGCCGAACTCGCCCTCGATCTCGAGCGCGTGGACGAGCAGCCACCTCTGCCACGGGAGCAGCTCGACGCGCAGCACGCTCTCGGCGAACCTGATGACGTCGAACCCGAGCGAGGTGTCCTCGTCCAGCTCGCGGAGCGGCGGCGTGAGGACGCGCGGCTCCGTGTTGCCCCTGCGCAACCAACGACACCCCCTAGCGCCTCAGCGGAGACCCGCCCATCATGCCGTCGAGCGTCTCCGCGTCGCCTGCGGCGACGCCCTCCATGTCGGAGAGGAGCCTGACCGCGCCGCGGTACTCGCGCAGGAGCGACTCGTAGGCGTCGAACGCGGGGTTGCGCCTCGTGACCTCGTGCGGCGTCCTGTCGCCGACGACCTCCCTGATGTAGGGCGACTGGTCCCTGAGCTCGCGGCGCAGCCTGGCGAGCTTCCTTGCGATGAAGCTCGCGTTCCTGCGGAGCTGGGCGATGTCACCCTCCCTCTTGCTCTTGGCCACTTTCGCCCCCTTACGGTGCCGTGGGGAATTTTTGGGTTCCCTTCGTCGGGGGGAAATGAATGCTGCCGGGTAAGAGCGTCGGCGGTCGGGAATCTCCAAGATTCCAACCCCCTACCTCCCCTACCACTCGCGCGAGGCGATACCCAGCGGTTTCGTCGACGCTCGCTTTCCTCGGGCGCGGTTGCATCGGCAGTGCGACGGCCTGATGTTGGACAGCTCATATTCGAGCTCGGGATGGCGCGAAACGTCGAGATAATGGTCCGGTTCGTACGCGTCTGGGGTCCCCGTGCGCGAGCTCAGGCCGAGCGAGTAGTCGATGCGCCTGCCGCAGATCCAGCAGCGGGCGCCGAGCTCCTTGTCACGGGCGAACGCCGCCCGGCGCACCCGCTCCCAGGCCGCCGACCCCCTCCGCCCCATGGGACACCCCCCGGCATGCTGGAGGGGTCGCACCACCCCCCTGGTCAACTAACGGAGGGCGGGGCCGCACCCCTGGAGTTGCGGCCCCGCCTGCTTGCGCACCATACGTATATCACGCCATGGGCCGCCGACGGCCGCCGAACGACGCCGATTGCCGCCGAAATGCGCCGACGGGCGCCGATTGCCGCCGACGGGCGCCGAACGACGCCGATATCTGCCGAAAGCTAATATTCGGGCGCGGTTATTCACGCTCCCAAGTCACGCAGATAATTACTTCTTATCTGCGCGGGACGCGCTCAGGCGGGGGCGGAAACCGCCGCCGACCTCGCCATCTCCCGGCGACGGACCCGAGGACGAGCGCCCGCCCGCTGCCACGGTTCTGCCACACATGGCTTTGCGGGTGCGACAAGTCCCGGGGCGCGGGTATGATGGCATCAGACGAACACGTTCGAGGGGAGGTACCGGCATGAGGGCACTGGACATCGCGAACGCATTGATCGTCAGGCACGGTACCGAGGACTATCTGACGAACATGAAGCTCAACAAGCTCGTCTACTTCGCCTATGCGGATGCCCTCCGCAGGGGCGTCAAGCTCTTTGCCGAGGGCGTGGAGGCATGGCCGTACGGCCCCGTCATCCCGTCCGTCTACCGGGCTTTCCAGACGAACGGTGGGAGGGCGGTCCTCTGCCCCGAAAGCATGACGATCCCGATGGATGCCGCCATGGCCGCCGACGAGACGTGGGAGCGCTACGGCGCGCTCACCGCCATCGACCTGATGAGCTTCAGCCACAGGGCAGGCGGAGCATGGGGCAGCTCCTATGACAGGGACGGAGCCCATTCGCTCATTACCGACGCCGACATTCTCGCTTCCCGCGATGGCGTCGAGACGCCGACCGGAAGCCCCACCCTCACCGATGCCATAGGGAGGGTTGGCTCCGACTGGGCAGGAGCCCTAGAGATACTCGCCGACAAGTGACCGAGGACTGGAACCGCCCCGTCGACCTTTCTCCCGAGATGGCCTCGGCCCTCGTCGAGGCCATCATGCAGATATACAGCGGCATCATCCATGGGAATGGATCACAATCTCTTGCCATCTCAGACAGTCCGGAGACGCAGGGGGCGATAGAGTCAGCCGTCACCGCATCGCTTTGTTCTCACTTCGGGCAGTACCCCTGCGATAGCTGCGTCGGCCAGATCGTCAAGCTGTCGACACTCATCGCGAAGGACCACTGCTTCCCAGACGGCAACAAGCGAACCGCCATCGTCGTGCTCATGGCCCTGATGAAGTTCTTCGTCGACGAGGACGCCACCGTCGACTGTTCTCAGGAGATCATGGCGGACATCGTCCAGCAGATTGCCAGCTGCGGCGAGGAAAAGTTGGACGCATACCAAAGGGCGCTCACCGCCTTCGTTCTTGACTGTCTGGTAATCGGCAGCGGTGAGCGGACCCCTAGTGGCGGAATCTACTATGCGAGCGGACTTTCGAGGTTCAGGGAGTGAGGGCTCCGCACCAGCCCCTCACTCCCACACCCCCTCGATCGCGAGCTCGTACCCGACCGTGTCTATCGAGTCGAGCGCCACGTTCGCCCGCGTCCTGACGGTCGAGGGGGCGAGCTCGAGCCTGCGCGCCACGGTCTCCCAGGGCATGTCGTCGACGTAGTGCATGCAGAGGGCGTCGGCGTACTCGCCGCCCAGGAGGCGGCGGACCCCGCCCGTCCCGTCGGTGCCGTAGCAGATCACGAAGGCGAGGTCCACGAGCTCGTAGTCCTCCCTGAGGCGAGCCTCGTGCGCGGCCTCCCAGTCGATTCTGCTCTCGGTGGCGGACATCCCGCCTCCCACGGAGCCCGAGCGCCCGCGGGCGGCGTAGGACTGGGCGCGCACGCCCTCCCTGGCGGCCATCCCCTGCAGGCGCAGGGACAGCCGCCGGGCGTCCCTCGACGCCTCGGCGGCCGCCTCGAAGAGCTCCCGCGCGTCGCGGTAGAGCCCGGGGTCAGCGGACATTCCCCGACCACCTCCCGCGGGCTCGGTCCCAGGCGGACAGCGGCACCCACACCGGCGCGAGCACGACGGCCATGAGCAGCCCCACGAGCGCGCCCAGGCCCCAGCCCAGGTCCGAGCGGGTCACGAGGCATCGCCGCCAAGGACGCGGGCACCGCAGTTGGGACAAAAGCGCGGCATGTCCTTGTCGCGGTAGTGCGCGTGGCAATAGCTGCACTCCCAGTAGTGGATGTACCAGCCGCGTGGCTGCAAGTCGCTGTGTTCCGCCATCCTGCAGGTCTTTTCTGGGACGTACCGCACGCTTTTGCCGCGCCGGCCCTCCTCCCGGAACGCCGAGCGCTCCTCGTCCGTGAAGCTCCCGTAGCCCCCGGTCGCGTAGATGCGTATCTCCCGCTCCACGTCTGCCTTGCGCGTCACGTAGCCCAGGGTCACGTCGTGCTCCACGGCGTAGGCGCGCAGCTCGCGCAGGGTCATGCCGTCAGTCGGTCTCATTCGTCCCCCTCGGCCAGTGCCTCGCTCGAGCCTGCCCGCGCCGCGCCCTGGCCGGTCGGCCCCCAGCCGCCCGGCACCCCGCCGACCTCGCGCACGCAGGCCAGCAGGTCCGCCACCATGGCCCGGCCCTCCGCCGTCCCGGCGTCCGCCCCGGAGTACTCGCGCAGGCACTCCTCGGCGATCAGCCGCCTCCTCGAGTCCCGGTCGTCCCGCGCGGCGCATGCGAGCCCGTTCTCGCCCGCCACGAGCTCCAGCGCGTCCGCCAGGGCGTCGGCCACGAAGCCCCTGCCCCCGAGTCCGACGCCCATCCGCTCCGCGGCGGCGAGCATCGCGCCCCAGGCGTCGCACCTGTTCTCGCGGACCGCCCTCGCCGCGCGCAGCAGCAGGGTCGCCCCTTCCCTCGCGTCCAGCTCACGCATCCCCGCTCGCCCTCCTGTCGCTCCCGCCCGTGCGCACCAGGTCGCACGAGCCCCTGAGCCGCGACACGATGGCCGCGGCCGTCTCCTGGTCGCCCCTCGACGCCAGGCGCTCCGCCATGGCCCGGGGGTCCTGCTGGCTCGTCACCACGGTCGGGAGGCGCGCCGAGTAGCGCGCGTCCACGACCTCGAACAGCTTCGCGAGCGCCCACTGGCTGGGGGCCTCCTTGCCCAGGTCGTCCAGGACGAGCAGGGGGGTCCTGGCGTAGGCCGCCGTGGCCTGCCTCTCGCGGTGCTCGCCCATGGCGTCGCGCAGGTCGGCGAGCATGGCCACGCAGGGGGCGAAGCGCGCCCCGCGCCCCGACGAGGCCCAGCCCTTCAGGGCCGCGGCGGCCGAGTGGGTCTTGCCGGTCCCCTTGTCGCCGTAGAGCCAGAGCCCCCGGCCCCTCGCCATCGCCGGCACCCTCCTGAGGTCGGCCGGGACCCCGAGGAAGCGCTCGGGCACGCCGGCGGCGACCATCGCCGACCTCAGGGCCTCGGCCTCCGCGTCGCGCCTGGCGCCCGAGTCCCGGGCCAGCGCGGCGCGCCTGGCCTCGCGCTCGGCCTCGACCGCCAGCGCGTACTCACCCCTCGTGGCGCGGTTCGCCTCCCAGACCTCCTCGGCGGAGAACCCGCCCTCGGGCATCTCGCCGCCGTGCCGCTCGAACAGCTCACGCAGGCCTCTCATCGCACGCCTCCTCCCCCAGCGGCACCCACGGCTCCCCCAGGCCCTCGAACTCCGAGAAGTCCGGGGCGGCCCTGGCCCCTCCGGGCGGCGCGGCGTTGAGGTAGCCCTCGAAGTTCCCGGGCCTGAGCAGCGTGGACGGCCTCAGGAACTGCCTCATGCGGGCGTCGCCCGACCACTGGGCGGCCATGTTGTCGACGACGCGCTCGAGCTGGGAGGCGTCGTAGCCCTCCCGCAGGCGCGCCGCCACGAGCCGCCTGGTCGCGCGGGAGTCCGCCCGGTACGACGCCCCCGTCGCGGCGTTGAGCCTGGCGACGAAGCGCCCCGTGGCCTCCGCCACGCCGGGCGGGACCTCGCGCTCCCCCCTCTGGGGGGTTAGGGGGGCTCTTTTCTCATTCTCAGTCTCATTCTCATTCTCAGTACGGCATTTCTGCTCATGCTCGTCTGGCGTCGCAGCATCGCGAATCTGTCGATGCTTGTCTTGCTCCGCAGCATCGCGAATCTGCGCATGCGTCGCGACCTGCGACTCCTCCGGCTCGTCCGTACCGCCCGCGCCCCCCGTGGCGGCCCAGCGCGCCTCGGCCATGTCGCCGCCCTTGCGCGAGCGCCTGGCGCTCATCTCGATCCTGCCCTTGAAGGCGTCGAAGAGCAGGCTCCAGGGCTCCGCGCTCGGCTCGGGCTCCTCGCCCGTGAAGCCGTAGGCGACGAGCGCGCCCACGAGGAGGTCCCTCTGCCCGCGCGGCAGCCTCGCCGCCACGTCCCACATGTCCTGCTGTATGCAGACCTTCATCGCCCGTCCTCCGATGCCCTCGTCCTCATGTCCTGGAATGCCGCCGCCGCGGCCGCGTCGCGGCCGGGCAGCACGTGCCCGTAGATCCTGAGCGTGGTCGCCACGTCGGCGTGGCCGAGCCGCTCCGAGACCACCTTGGGGTCCGCCCCCGAGAGCAGCAGCCACGTGGCGTGGGTGTGCCTGAGGGAGTGGAAGGTGACCGAGCGGGGCAGCCCCGCCCCGTCGCAGATCGCCCTGAACTCCCGCGAGACGGCCGACGGCCGCGCCCACGAGCCGTCCCAGGTGACCACGGGGGCGGAGCGCGAGCGGCCCCACCTCTCGCCCGTGCGCCCGAGGGACGAGAGGACGACCCCCATCGCGGCGGGCGCGAGCGCCACGTTGCGCGAGCGGTGCCCCTTGGTGTCGGCCTGCCGCCGGGCGGGGCCTCCCGCCTCCACGACCGTGCCGGCCACGTGCAGGCACGAGCGGAACGACTCCACGTCGCGCCTCCTGAGGCCGCACGCCTCCCCGCACCTGAGCCCGGCGTTGAGGGCCAGCCACGCCGCCAGGGCGCAGGCGCGCCTCCTGTCCGCGGCCGCCCCCTCGCCGCCTCCGAGCGCCTCCGCCTCGAGGAGGGGCGAGAGCGCGGCCATGCCGTCTGCGTCAAGCGACGCCGCCTCGCGCCTGGGCGGCGTCGGCCTCGTGGCCGCCTCGACGGGGCTCGACCCGCAGAGCCCGAGCGCGCGGAAGTGCCGCCACGCGCCGGAGAGGAACCAGTGCATGCCGAGGACGGAGCTCGCCGAGAGCGGCCCCTCCCCGCCGGCCGGGCCCTCCGAGAGGAGGCGGCGGTAGAGCTCGTCCACCATCCAGGGCGTCACGTCGGCGACGCGCAGGCGCGCGAGCGGGGCGGCCCAGGCGGCGTAGCGCCGGTAGGTCCTCACCGTGTTCGCGGGGGAGCCCGCGGCGGCCATGCCGTCGACGTGGCGCGAGAGCGCCTCGCCCACCCTGGGGGCGGCGCCCCCTTGCGCCAGGCCCATGAGCCACTCGCGGGCCATGGCGAGGGCCTCCTCGTCGGTCGCGCCGGGGAAGCTCCTGTAGGGCCTGACCGGCTCGCCCGTCACGGGGTTGGTCCCCAGGTAGGGCCTGACGTAGGGCGTGCCGTCCGCGGCGTGCCTGATCCTCGGCTCCCCCGTCACCGGCCCCGCCTCCCCGGGGCGCGCCTGCCGGCGGCGAGGCACACGGGGCAGGTCCTGACCGGCCTCGTGTAGGCGGCCTGCCCGCCCGTGGGCACGAACTCGCGCCCACGGGCGGCGCAGGCGCGCGCCCCGCCGCTCTCCAGCTCGCGCGCCCTCGAGCGCAGGCGGGCCATGGCCGCGCACGCCTCGAGCGTCTCCCGGTCCGACCAGCCGACGCCCAGGCTGTTCATCACGGCCAGGAGGTCCCTCGGCACGGCGACCAGGTTCTCGGGGCCGAGGTTCGCGCGGTCCCCGTCGGCGAAGAGCACGACGTGGCCCTCCGGGAGCGGGCCCCTCTCGCGCTCCCAGGCGACGACCTGGGCGGGCCTCCAGTTGTCCTTGGTGCAGGGGACGCCCGGGTCCTCCGCGACCTTCACGTAGGGGTAGCCCCGCTTCCAGAGGACCTCGCCGACGGCCCTGCGCGGGCTACCGCCGCCGTGGTTGCGCCGCGTCTGCGTGCCGTGCGTGGAGCGGAAGAGCGACACCTGGTGCCTTGAGAGCCCGAAGCCGAAGCGCTCCCGGAAGGCCTCCGAGAGGAGGTCGGTCCTCTGCCCGCGGTCGTGCCCGAGCATCCAGGCCTCCATCTCGGGCTCCCGCGACCACCTCACCTCCCGATCGGCCCTGCCGTCGTGGTTCGCGACGGGGCGCTTGGAGAGGCCCAGCCTGTGCGCCCTCATGTACACCGAGCGCACCGACGGCTCCCAGCCGAAGTCCCGCCCGAGCTCCATCGCGAGCTCCCGCGCGTCCGTCATCCCCGGGTACGCGCCCCTGAGGAACTCGTCCATCTCCGCCGTCCACCTCGCCCTCGCCACTCCGACCTCCCGTCCGCCTGGTCCCGACCTCCCCGCGCGCCCCCGGCCAGGCGCGGCCCGGGGGCGAAAGGAGTGCCCCCCGGCCGCCCCTCGTCCCGCTCGCTCCCGCGGCCACCGCGCCTTGCGACGCCCGGGGCGGCTAAGCGTTCCGCCGGGCGAAGCGGGGGCGCGCGGGGAGGGCGGGCCCTACTGCCCGCCCAGGAGCTCGGGCAGCCTCGCCGCCCCCGCCCCGTACTCGGCCCTGATCTCGGCCGTCCTCAGGATCGTGTTCGCGTTCGCGGTGACGGCCTGGGCGATCTTGCCCACCGCGCGCGAGCGCTCTATCTCTGCCCTGAGCTCCTCGCCCGAGAGCGACGGGTCGCCGAGCCGCGCGAGCTCCTCGAAGAGGACCTCGTTGAGCCTCCCGAGGGAGTTGTTCACCTCGCCACCTCCCACGCGGGCTCCGCCGCCCTCGTGGCGCGCATGCTCTCGTAGTCCGACGTCCCCGCCAGCCCCAGGGCCACGAGGAACGCGAGCATGAGCGCGAGGGCGACCGCGAGCTCCGCCACCGGGTAGGCGTCGGCCCTTCGTGTCCCGCGCCTGTGCGATACTTGCCTTGACATGGGTCCCATCCCTTCCGTCGCCGCCCGCGCGCGTTGCCCCGCGTCGCGGGCTCTTTACCTCTGGCTCTCGTCCATCCAGGCGTCCACCGCGTCGACCCTGATCAGGGTCCTGCGCTCCGCGCCCGGGGGCGTCACGAAGGCGAGCCTCCCCGCCTTCATCTCGTCGCGGATGGTGCTCGTGGGGACGCCCGTGTACCTGGCCGTGTCGGCCACCGTGTACGCCATCCGCGCGGGCAGACCCGCCGCCTGCGCGAAGGCGAGCGCCCTGCTCCCGCAGGGGTAGGGGTTCTCCTCCATGCGCCGTCTGTAGCGGTCGACGCCCTCCTGGATGGTGCTCACCAGCTCCTCGAGCGGGTCTGCCGTCGTGACCGTCGCCATGCAGATCGCCTCCCTTCCTTTTCAAGGCTTCCGAATCGAGCAGGCGGGGGCGGCGGGGCGTCACTCCGAGAAGAGGTCCCTTGCCCTGCAGCCGATGGCCCTCGCCCGTCGACCACTTCCAGACGGACGTGCGGCCGTAGCCGGTCCGCTCGGAGAGCTCCTTCTTGGTCATGCGCGCCTCCGCGAGGCGCACGTTCAGCATCGTTAGATAGTCCGGATTGCCCCGGCGGGCATGTCCGGGTCGATGAAGTCGCACGTGCTCACGAGACACATGCGCAGGGCGAAGAGCGCGAACCTCGGGTTCTTCTCGTTCCCGGAGTCGAGGCCTCTGGCGAACTCCCGCGCAGGCCCGAGATCCTCGAACGACTTTGCGTTCCAGGCCTTCGCGTCCTCGGTCCACTCCACGCGCCAGTTGATGGCGTCAGGGCGTGCTCCCGTCGTGCCGTCCATGTCCCCTCCCCTCCCTCCCCCGCGGGGGATGGCGCGAATAGTTCTGTTTAACGCAATTAATCTGCCAAAAAAATATTGACCATGCCGTCGTGAAGAATCTTGCGACCTGTCTTGTTCATGCTTGCGCGAAGTCCGATGAGCTCACCGATGCGAAACTCGGTCGGGGCCTTCTCTCGCAGCTGGTACGTCTGCCTGGTGATTCCGCAAGCTGAAGCGGCCTCTTCAAGTGTTAAGCCCGAGGCCCTTCGCGCTGCGTAAATCGCGTCAACGTCCATTCATCCTCCTTCCCTCGTTGCTAAGCAAGTATAGCGACTATTCCGTTTAACGCAATAACTATTTTGGAAAAAGGAAATTCCAAAGTGTAAGATTCTCGATAAACGGAACGTAGGAGGCGACATGGGGCTGCCAGAAAACATCGATGCTCTCTTGGTCAAATACGACATCAACCAGGAGGCGCTTGCCCGTGTCGCTGGAGTTGCTCCCTCCTCGATAACCCGCTGGAGAAACGGCGCCCAGATGCGCAAGGAGCCCTTGCGTGCCATCTGCAAGTACTTCGGCATCACGGAGGATGATCTTCTCTCCGACTCCTACGGGCTCGCGGCAAAGGAGCACGGTTACTTCCCCTCCTCCGCCCTCACCCCCGTCGCGTCTGAGGTGGCCTACGCGCCCCTCCTGGGGCGCGTCCACGCGGGGGACGCCCAGGAGCCCGACGTCCTGGACGACGAGGTGCCCGTCCCAGCCGAGGTGCTGGACGGCCATCCCCGCGCCTACTTCCTCGAGGTGGAGGGCCAGTGCATGAGCCGGGTCTACCCCGAGGGCTGCCACATCCTCATCGACCCCGACAGCGAGCCGACGAACGGCTCCATAGCCGTGGTCTCCATCGACGGGGCCGACTACGTCATGAGGAGGCTCTACCGGGGCGCGTCGACGCTCGTGCTCTCGCCCGACTCGTGGGACGAGGGCTACGAGGACATCGTCGTGAGGGACGGGGACGGCCACGAGGTCAGCTTCCACGGCTGCGTCGTGTGGTTCCAGGCGAGCAAAGAGATGGAGTAGGGACAGGTCCATGCCCAAATTCGGGCATGGATGGCAGACAGGAGGGCACATGTTCGACAGCATCACGTTCCTCGACGTCGAGACGCCGAACCGGCACAACGACAGCATCTGCTCCATTGGCCTCGTGACCACCGACCTCTCGGGGCGCGAGCTGGACCGCGCCTACACGCTGGTCAACCCGCAGACCCGTTTCGACGACGTCAACATGAGAATCCACGGCATCTCCCCCGTTGACGTGAGCGACGCGCCGACCTTCGCCGAGGCGTGGAGCGACGTGATCTGGCCGCGCTTCGACGGCTCGCTGCTGGTCGCCCACAACGCCGCCTTCGACCTCTGCGTCATCTGGAAGGCAGCCGCCACGCTCGGAATCGGCGTCGACCACTTCGACTACGCCTGCACGCAGAGGATGGCGAGGAGCATCCTGCCGCCGCAGGGCGACTACAAGCTGGACCACCTGTGCGACACCCTGGGCGTGCGGATGGGGAGGCACCACGACGCGGCGGCGGACGCCGACGGGTGCATGGGGCTGTTCTGGTCCCTCCGCGAGATGGCCCAGGGAGACGTCTCCCCGTACGTCGACACGTACAGGGGACCCGGGGCGTCCTCGCGGGTCCCGCGTCCCCGCGGCTCCGCTGGGACGGACTCCCGCCCAGGAAGGACGTACAGCCAGTCGACCAACGACATGCGCGACCTGATCAAGATCGTCGGAAGGGTCACGTCGGACGGCGACGTGTCGGTGGACGAGGCGGCTGCGCTCCTCTCGTGGATGCTCTCACGCGACAGCCTAGCGGGCGATCCGGTGGTGGCGAGGCTGATGGACGAGCTGCAGGAGGCGCTCGAGGACGGCGACATCTCCCTGCTGGAGTCCGACGAGCTCGTCGGCGAGCTGGACAGGCTCGCAAACCCGCTCGACGGTCACGCCGAGGCCGTCGAGTTCGACGGGAGGCTGTTCTGCCTGACCGGTGACTTCGAGCACGGCAGCAAGTCGGCCGTCACGGAGTACATCGAGTCGCGGGGAGGCACGGTAAAGACCGGGGTCACCAAGAAGTGCAGCTACGTGGTAATGGGGGGCTGCGGCAGCGAGGCCTACTCCCTCGGGAGCTATGGCACGAAGGTGAAGAAGGCGATGGAGCTGCAGGAGAAGGGCGTACCCGTGAAGGTCATCAACGAGTGCGATCTGTACCGCGACTAGACGATCGCAGGCGGCAGGCTCCGAGGAGGAAGCCATGAAGTTCGGCATGCGCAAGCCAAGCATCAGGAAGTCGCTCTCGGCCAGGACGAGGGGCCGCGCGACGAGGGCGGTCAAGAGGGCGGTGGTCCCCGGCTACGGCAAGAGGGGCATGGGGTGGCTGCACCCCAAGCGGAAGGTCAAAAGCGCCATCTACAGGAAGGTGACGTTCAGCCCATTCGACTTGTTCAGGTGAGAGGTGGCCAATGAAAGGTTTGACGGACGAGGAAGAGGAAGCCCTTGGTCTGGCGTTCATGAACAGGGGCGACGATTTACAGACCTACGCGGGCAAGGCGGCAAAAGCATTCATCCAGTTGGCAGATGCGGGCATGATCGATGCCGAATATGGAAGCATGAGTGGCAACCTTGTTCTCGTGCGCAAGGTACTACCTGAGGGAAGACGACATCTTGAACTCGTAAGAGAGTCGCTCCTTGCAGCGGGTGTCGAGTCATTGTCAGCTGATACTGAAAGGGTGCTGCGCAACCTTGCTTGGGAAGAAACCTGCGCAAGGGCAGCTGGCAGAGTTTTCTCGCATGCAGCAGATGAAGGTCTTCTTGAAGCCTACAAGGAGTTGTCCCGCAAGAAGATGATTGGTGTCACGTGGGCAGATAACACCGCCTACTGCATCCACGGGGTCACGGATGCCGGCTGGAAGTATGTCCGCGCCCTGGTGCCAGCGAAGGAGGGGCTCGTGGAGATCATCAACAACCCACAGTTCACCCAGCAGGTCATCGGCAGCGCAAACGCGAGCTCGTCTGCCTTGGCCTCCGCAAACGTCACGATCTCGGATGCCTATAGGGCCATCCGGGACAGCGATGCAACCGATGAGCAGAAGCGCGCAGCGGAGGACGGCATCGGCGAGATGGAGCGCGCGGCGGCCCAGGGCGACCTGGCGGCGTTTGCGGCGGGCATGGAGAAGGTGGCTTCCGTGGCCAAGAGCGTGGGCGCGATCGCGTCGGTTGTGGTGCCGCTCGTCGCCAAACTTGTCGGTGGGATGTAAGGATTTTTTGACAAGCCTCGCCGGACGGGTATAGTAATGGCAGTGATACGGCTTGGTGTCTCCACGTGAGCCCAAGACTGGTTGAGGGTCGCCGCCATCTTTATGGGGGCGGCCCTCTTCCTATTCCGCTTGGAGGACGCATTGAAAGAGCAAGACAAGCCCTTCAAAACAATCGACGAGCAGATAGAGATTCTCCGCTCCAGAGGCGTGGTTATAGACGACCACAAAGGCGCGAGAGAGCTGCTCCTCAGGAACAACTATTACTCCGTGATAAACGGATACAAGGAGTTCTTCCTCGACAAGGACAGATGCAACCAGGATGTCGAGGTGTACCGAAGGGGAACGAGGCTGGAGGACATAGCGACCCTCTACCGTTTTGACACGATGCTCAGGTTCTCGATGACGCACTGCCTCCTCAATGCCGAGAAGGCCCTGAAGACCGTAACCGTCCACGCATTCTGCGAGCGTCACAGGGGCATCGAGGACTATCTCGACCCTGCATGCTACTGCTCCAAAAGGGACTACAAGGGCACGAACTACACGAAGAACCTCATCAGGCTCCTGTCGACCATGCAGTCGCTGAGGGACGGGAAGGGTGGCCGACCTTACATAGAGCACTACAGGAGGGAACACGGCGGAGTGCCGTTGTGGGTGCTCTCCAACGCCCTCACGTTCGGCAACATGTCGCACTTCTACGATCTGCAAAGCATCGGTGTGCAGAATGAGGCATGTCACCTGCTCTGCGAAACAATCGGAGCCGACAGGCTTGGTGCCAAGAAGCTCAGGATGGCATACTCGACCATGACTGACTTCAGGAACGTGTGCGCTCACGGGGGGAGGCTCTTCTGCGCGAGGTCAGGCGTCAGGGGCGACAGGCGCTTCGCCGATATGGTCAGATACCTGGTTCTCGTATCAACGGAGCCAGAAGGTGAATTCGCCCTATCGGCCATCATGCAGGCGTTTAGGGTGCTGGCGCCGATAGAGGGTCTTCCTGAAATAGTACTGGACGAAATGGGCATCGGGCATGCCAAGCAGGCTAACGCTGACAACCCTCTGGCGAATGTGGTCAACGCCGGCAAAAAGTGACCAGGGATTGCCACCCCATTGGGGACGAGGTACGGCTTTGCACTCCTAGAAACCCCCGCACGCGATCTTGGAGGACTCGTGCGGGGGCCACGACCGTCCAGGACAGGAGGTCGATGCCATTATGGCACGACTGCGCAGCAGCTGGGGCAGCGTCTCCAGGCTGGGCCCGGGGCGCTACAGGCTCAGGTGGCCCGAGCGCGAGGGCCGGAGGACCGTCAGGCGCTCGAAGGTCATGCGCTGCACGAGGCGCGAGGCCGACGCCGAGCTCGCGCGGCTGAGGACGCTCCACGAGCACGCGCCGGGCGAGGTCCCCTGCCCCACCTTCCGGCAGTGCTGGGAGGAGTGGTACCACCCCGAGCTCTCCCGCCGCGTCGGCGAGGGCTCGCTCAGGCCGCAGACGCGCAGGCTCTACGAGGGTCTCTGGCGTGTCAACGTGGGCCCCAGGTGGGGAGACGTCCCCATGGACTCCGCCCTGCCGTCCGAGTGGCAGGAGTGGCTCCTCACGATGCCCCACGACACGGCGCGGCTCTCGAACGTCCTGGGCGGGAACCTCGCGAAGTGCGCCCGCATGCACGACGTGCGCGGCATCGAGTACGCGGGCATGGCCTACCGGCTCCGGAGGAAGGAGAAGAGCGCCACGGACGCGACGTGGACGCTCGAGGAGCTGGGGGAGGTCTGCCACGCCGTGGCGGGCACCGCCTGCGAGGTCCCCGCCATCCTCATGGCCTTCGGCGGGTGCCGCGTTGGCGAGGCATGCGCCCCGCTCGTCTCGGACCTGCGCATGGTCGAGTCGCACGGGATGCGGCTCGCCGTGGTCGCCATCGACAAGCAGCTCGCCCAGGGGCGAAGGGTCGCGCCGCCGAAGACCGAGGGCAGCGTGAGGAGCGTCGTGATTCCGGAGCCCTGGTCGCTCAGGCTCGAGGAGCTTGCCCGGGAGAGGGTCGCCCTGGGGCTCCCGTCGCTCAACGACGGCGGAGACGGCAGGCCGGCGTCCCGCACGACCGTCTCCGACCAGTGGGCCCGCGCCCTGGGCGCAGCCGGCGTGAGGCGGCTCCCCATGGGCAAGCTGCGCAACTCCTGGGAGACGATGATGCGCTGGCGCCTGGGCGTCGACAAGGACAAGATAGACAAGATGATGGGCCACACCTCGGCGGACGTCCGCGCGAAGCACTACGACCGCCCCGACGAGGAAGTGTTCGTCGAGACGGTCGCGGGAGCGTGGCAGGGGTTCCGTTCGGTACCTTCGGGGACAAGTTAGGACACAAGGACCTAACCCATACCCATCTACCAGCGGTTATTCAGTTGTGGTGCCTACTCGTCGTTGTCTCCGCCGGTCGAGGACATGGCGGCGGCACTGTTGTCCTGGTGGCCCACGACGTCACGCCAGACCCACTCGGTGAAGCGCGGGTGGTCGTAGCCGTTGTCGCAGGCGAACTGGAAGGCCTCGTCGCGGAAGGCGCGCCACTCGGCAATCTTCTCGGCGTACTTCTCGGTGTCCACGAGCTCGAGCGCGTGGGACGCGAGCGCCCAGCGGTCCATCTCGTTGAGGCGAAGCATGTCGTAGGGCGTGGTGGTAGAGCCCTCCTCCATGTAGCCGTGCACGTGGAAGTTGTCGTGGCCCGGACGGTCGAAGATCAGGCCGTGGATGGTGTGCGCGTAGGCATGGTAGGCGAAGAGCACAGGCACGTCGGTGCCGAAGAGCTCGGAGAAGCGCTCGTCGCTGATGGCGGCGTCGTTCTCGCCCGCGTTCTGGATGCTCAGCAACTTGACCACGTTGACGAACTTGACCTTGAGGCCCATGTCCTGCAGGGCGTCGGACGCCGCGAGGAGCTCGAGGGTGGGCACGTCGCCGCAGCAGGCGAGGACGATGTCGGCCTTCTCGCCCTTCTTGACGTTGCCGGCCCACTCCCACTCGGCCACGCCCTCGGCCAGCTCGGCCTTGGCCTCGTCGATGGTCTGGAAGGTCGGCGAGGGCTGCTTGCCCGCGAAGATGGCGTTGATCTTGTTGGTGGACTTGTAGGCCTCCTCGCCCACGGCCAGCAGCATGTTGGCGTCGGCGGGATAGTAGGCCTCGACCACGTGGTCGTTGTGGAAGTTCTTGTTGAGGAGGACGTCCACGAAGCCGGGGTCCTGGTGAGAGAAACCGTTGTGGTCCTGGCGCCAGACATGGCTGGTGAGCAGGATGTTGAGCGAGGCGATGGGCGCGCGCCAGGGGATGTGGCGCACGGTGGCCTCGAGCCACTTGGCGTGCTGGTTCACCATGGAGTCGACGACATGGATGAAGCTCTCGTAGCTCGACCAGACGCCGTGGCGACCGGTGAGCAGGAAGCCCTCGAGAAGGCCCTCGCACTGGTGCTCGGAGAGCTGCTCGATGACGGAGCCCACGGAGCTCATGTGGACGTCGTTCTCGGGGTCGGCGTTGAAGCCGGCGTCCCACTGCTTGTCGGTCAGCGAGTAGGCGGCCTGCAGGCGGTTCGAGGCGGTCTCGTCAGGGCCGAAGACGCGGAACTTGGTGAGGTTGAGCTTCATGACGTCACGGGTGTAGTCGCCGAAGACGCGGGAGGCCTCGGTGGTTCCGTAGCCATGGCCCTTCTCCGCCACGGGAATCTCGTAGTCGTGGATGTCGGGGAGCTCGAGCTCCTCGCGCACCAGGCCACCGTTGGCGTTGGGGTTGGCGCCCAGGCGCAGCTCGCCCTCGGGCATGAACTCGGTCACCTCGGGACGCAGGCTACCGTCCTCGTTCCAGAGCTCCTCGGGCTTGTAGGAGCGCAGCCAGCTGCGCAGCACGCGGAAGTGCTCGTGCGTGTCCTTGGCGGACACCAGGGGCACCTGGTGCGCACGCCAGCTGTCCTGGGTCTTCTTGCCGTCGATGTACTTGGGGCAGGTCCAGCCCTTGGGGGTCTTGAAGACGATCATGGGGTACGCGGGACGCTCGGTCTCGCCGGCGAGGGCGCGCCACTTGATGTCGCAGATCTCGTTGAAGACCTGCTCGAGCAGGGCGGCGAAGCGACGGTGGATCGAGATCGGCGGCTCGTCGTCGAAGCCGGCGACGAAGGTGTAGGGGTGGTAGCCCATACCGCGGAAGAACTCGTTGCGCTCCTCGTCAGAGATGCGGGCGAGGATCGTGGGGTTGGCGATCTTGTAGCCGTTGAGGTGCAGGACGGGCAGGACGATGCCGTCGGTGAGGGGGTTGATCAGCTTGTTGGTCTGCCAGGAGGTGGCAAGGGGACCGGTCTCGGCCTCGCCGTCACCCACGACGGCGAAGGCGAGGAGGCTGGGGTTGTTGAGGACCGCACCATAGGCGTGGCTCAGGGTGTAGCCCAGCTCGCCGCCCTCGTGGATGGAGCCAGGGGTCTCGGGCGCGAAGTGGCTGGGGATGCCACCGGGGTAGCTGAACTGGCGGAAGAAGCGCTGCAGGCCAGCCTCGTCGTCCGTGATCTGCGGATAGCACTCGCGATAGGTGCCGTCGAGCAGGGACTGCGAGGTGCCGGCGGGTCCGCCGTGGCCCGGCCCCATGAAGAACACGACGTTCTGGCCGTGGTCGTGGATGAAGCGGTTGACGTGGCCCATCAGGAAGTTGAGGCCCGGAGTGGTTCCCCAGTGGCCCACGAGGCGATGCTTGACGTCGGCACGGCCGAAGTCGCGGGGCTGGCCGCTCTTCTCGTCCACGAAGTCGTCGCGCATGAGGGGGTTGCTGCGCAGGTAGATCTGGCCGACGGACATGAAGTTGGCGGCGCGCCAGTACTTGTCGACCCAGGCCACCTCCTCCTCAGCGACGGGGGCGTCGAGCTTCTTCCAGGGGGTACCCAAATCTTCTGCCATGCGGACTTCCCTTCATTCGAACGTCCAGGTGACGCGCTTGCGCATAAACACTGCCAAAACACAAAAAACACCAATATGACTTTGCCCATTTTAGCCTACGAATGGATAATCGTCCCCTCATTTTGACCGTTGGCCGATTGCTGCTGGCTAAATTTTGCTAAACATGAGAAGGAGCGTTTAGTGCTCATGTGAGACGCCCATACAGGGCGCAGGGCTGGCTCCCGCCGGTGGCTCGTGCCGTCCCGCCGACGCCTCGCGCTGCCCCACCGAAAACCCCGCCCACCACGTGCGGCAACCCTCCCGGTCGCGCTAGCGTACGTGGCAGCGGTCCGTCACGCGGGCGGACTCGCGTCTTGGGGAGAGGGGTTCCTATGCCAGTTGCCACCAGGCCTTTCGGTCGCTGCGAGGATGGGCGCGAGGTCCACCTCTTCGAGCTCCAGAACTCCTCGGGCATGCGCGCCTGCGTCACGGACCTCGGCGCCTGCCTGCAGGCGGTCGTCGTCCCCGACGGGAGGGGCAGCTTCGTCGATGTGACCCTGGGTTACGACGGCGCGCCCGGCTACCTGCACAACGGCGCAGACTTCGGGGCCATCGTGGGCAGAAACGCCAACCGCATCGCCGGCGCGAGCTTCGAGCTGGCCGGCACGACCTACCACCTCGCGGCAAACGACGGCCCCAACAGCCTGCACTCGGGCCCGCACCTCTGGTTCGAGCGCCTCTGGAAGCTCGCCGACGGCCCACGCCAGAACGGGGACGGCAGCTGCCAGCTCACGCTCAACCTCCTGAGCAGGCCGGGCGACCAGGGATTCCCCGGTGCGCTCGACGTCTTTCTCACCTACCGCCTCTTCGAGGACGGCCGTCTCGAGCTGAGCTTCGAGGCCATGCCCTCCGCCACCACCATCGTCAACCTGACCTGCCACGCCTATTGGAACCTCAACGGACATGCCGCGGGCTCCATCCTCTCGCACGAGCTCTGGCTCGACTGCGACCGCTACACCCCCTCCGACGCCCGACTCATCCCCACCGGAGAGCTCGCCGACGTCACGGGCACCCCGTACGACTTCCGCAGCACGAAGGTGCTGGGTCGCGACATATGGCTCGTTCCCGGAGGCTATGACACCAACTTCGTCCTGAAGAACGACGAGAGGGTGGAGAGGGTCGCCCGCCTCACGGGTGACCAGAGCGGAATCTGGATGGACGTCTGGACCGATGCCCCGGGCCTGCAGCTCTACACCGCAGGCGGGCTCGACGCCCTGGGCAAGGGCGGCGTGCATCATGGCCGCTTCGACGGCGTCGCCCTCGAGACCCAGTTCTTCCCCGACGCCATCCACCACAAGAACTTCCCCCAGCCGGTCTACGCGCCGGGACACCCCTTCGTCTCGCGCACGGTCTTCGCCTTCGGGCACGCCGAACGCTAGGGCCGCCAGCGCCGCAAGCTCCCTCATCGCATGCGCCACCCGTGCGCATGCCGTGCTCCGCCCGTGCACGAGCGCGTCCGACGCGTCCGCCTCGCGCTCGAAAGCGTCCAACGCGTGCGATACAAACGCGAAAACGTCCAACGCGTCTTTGAGCTCACCGCCAACTGGGCAAACGTGAGGCTCTCAGACGCGTTGGACGTACTCGGCGGGCATTCGGACGCATCGGACGTACTCGGCGGGCATTCGGACGCATCGGACGTACTCGGCGGGCATTCGGACGCATCGGACGTACTCGGCGGGCATTCGAGCGCATCGGACGTACTCGGCGGGCATTTGGACGCATCGGACGTACTCGACTGCAGGCTGCACGCGTTGGACGCCATCGCGAGACAAAGCGCACGTGGCGCCAGGCGAGAGTCGCCCGCCTACGCCGTCGCGGGCTGCTGCTCCGCTGCGTCCTCCACGTGGTAGCGCTTGTACACGTAAGCCGTGATGAGCGGTGTCAGGATGGCCGTCACGATGGCGGCTGCCGCCACCTGCGCCGTCGCCGTGGCCAGCACGGCCCCGCCGAAGCGCTCGGCGCTGACGGAGGCCATGGCCGCCGGGGTGGCCACGTTGGCACCCGCGCAGCTCGAGATTGCCGCGCCAGCCACGCCGGTACCGCCCGTCGCACGGTCGGCGGCGACGGTCACGAGCGCGCCGCCCACGGAGCAGATTACGCCCAGCAGGATGCCGGGAAGTCCCGCCTGCACGATCTGGCTCAGGGTCATCGTGGAGCCCATCGCGAAGAAGGTCAGGATGATGATGCCGGGAAGGCCGGCCGAGAGGGTCTTCTTGAGGCTGGGGAAGCAGTTGCCCAGCACGATGCCCAGCAGGATGGGCAGCACGGCACCTAGAAGGCTCCAGCCCAAAGGCGCCTGTCCGGCAGCCCCTAGCACGATCATGGTGACGGGAGGGCCGACCACCAGGGTGGTCACGGCGACGGCACCACGCTCGACCTCGGTGCCGTAGTCTCCCATGAGCCCCGCGTAGAGCGAGTTGTTCGCGCCGGAGCAGGCGGCAAGGATGACCATGGACGAGAGTCCCAGCAGGTTGTCGCCCAGAGCGAACTGCACGATGAGCGCCAGCGCCACGCAGAAGACGACCTTGGTCGCGATGATGATCGCGCCACGGACGGCGGCCTTCGGTGCCGACTCGAACGAGATTGTGGTGCCCACCATGACCAGGAAGGCGCCGACGAGCGCGCCCGTACCACCGGTGGTCATGGCCGTGGTGAAGCTCCCCAGGGCGAAGACCTGTGGGAAGAAGGTGTTGATGGTGCAGGCGAGGAGCAGGGGCACGAGGATGTTGGCCCCGGGGATGCGGCCGAGCATCTTGAAGAAGCCGCCGCCCTTCTCCGCCTTGGTTGTTGCCTCGGACATGTGCGCTTCCCTTCGGTTTGCCTGCGCATGCTTCGGGGCCCTGGCCGAGCCGGGCCCCAATTGGTCGTACGACGTGACGTGCGCGGATGCTTACCCGTCCATCACGATTCCGCCGTCACAGTCCCCCACCTCGCCGTTGACGAAGCTCGCGAGGTCGGACGCGAAGAAGAGCACCATCTGCGCGGGCTCGGAAGGCTCGGCGGCACGGCCCAGCGGGATGATCGAGATGACCTTGTCGTGCTTGACCGGGTCCTCGCTGAGCGCAGTGGTCATGCTGGTCAGGGTGAAGGAGGGGCAGACGGCGTTGCACGAGATGCCGTACTTGCCGCCCTCCTTGGCGATGGCCTTGGTGAGACCGTTCACTCCTGCCTTGGACGAGGCGTAGGCGGCGGTGCCCAGCAGGCCCCCGCCGATCTTGCCGGCCACGGACGAGACGTTGACGATGCGCCCGCCGCCGTGCTCCTTGAAGTAGGGGAAGATCGCGCTGCACATGGTGAAGGTGCCCGTGAGGTTGACGTCGATGGTGCGCTTCCACTCCGCGTCGTCGACCTGCTCGAAGGGCTTGGCCGAGATGACGCCCGCGTCATTGATCAGGATGTTGACGCCCGGGACCTCGTCCAGGATCCGCGCGACGGTCGAGCGAACTGCCGCGGAATCGCCCACGTCGAGCCGGTAGTAGTGGTTGCCCTCCCCTAGCGACGCCACGAACTCCCTGCCGCGCTGCTCGTTGAGCCCGATGACAACGACGTGGCCGCCACCCTCGACGATGCCCTTGCAGATCTCGGCGCCGATGCCGCGGGTGCCGCCGGTGACGATCGCGGTCTTGCCCGTGAAGTCAAAAGCCATGCCCTGCTCCCTTCCATGTCGCAGCTTGTTTGCCGCAGAGAGCTTGGACCCTTTGGAGGCTGCATTTTATTCAGATTTGTAAACTATCGAATATTGTTCATGCGAAATTTGTATTCAGATTACTGGTCCTTTGCTTCGTCCTCAAAGGTCAGCGTCCTTCTCGACAAACACGATTCGCATGCATTCTTTTATGAGAGCCACTGCATAATTCATTCGTTCACATTTCCTACATAACTCACGCCGACGACGCACGATATCATGACGGATGGCTTCGAGCACCCACGACGTCAAACGCGCGTCTCTCAGCAAGAAATACGTCAAACGCGTCCGAAGCACTCACGTTTGCCCAGTTGAGCAGACGAGAAAAAACGCGTTGGACGTAGTCGAACAATTTTCGCACGCGTTCGACGTAGTCGAGCAACCCTCACACGCGTTCGACGTCGTGGGGACGTTCTCGCGCGCGTTGGACGTCATCGGCGGAGAGACGCACGCGTTCGACGTCGTGGGTGGGCATCGTGGGCAACGCGAGGCGGGCGCCGACCAACGTGCGGCCGACGCCCGTGCGTCAATCAAATCTTCAAAGTGGTAAGTGGTGAGACGTGGCCTACGCCAGTCGCGCCTCCGCAGCCTTCTCGGCCTCGTTCGCACGCCTGAAGTCGGCAAGCCAGGTCCTATAGCCCGCGACGTCGTCCGCATCGGGCTCGAGCGTCAGCTGCTCCATGCCCGCGAAGACGCGCTCGTCCAGGAAGCTCGGGAGCGACTGTCCCTCTGCCTTGTTGACCATGTACGAGGCGGCCACGGCCTGGCCCCAGGCGCCGCCCTCCCCTGCCGTCGCCATAACGGTGACAGGCGCCTCGAGCGCCGCCGCAAGCAGGCCCTGAGCCACCTTGGGCGTCTTGAAGATGCCCCCGTGCCCGTACAGCTTGTCGATGCGCACGCCCTCCTCGCGCAGGGCCTCGTTGCCTGCGGCCAGCGCGCCGAAGGCCGCCATGATGTGGCAGCGCATGAAGTTGGCGACGTCCAGCCGCGCGTTCTGCCTACGCAGGAAGAGGGGGAAGCCCGTCTGCACACCCATGACCGTCTCGCCCGAGACGAAGGGCAGCGACACCAGGCCGCCTGCGTCCCTCTCGCCCTTCAGCGCCTCGTTGAAGAGGGTGGTGAAGATGGCCCCCTTGTCCACCTCCTGGCCCATGACGCGCAGGAAGTCGGCCAGGAGGTCGACCCAGGCGTTGATGTCGGAGCTGCAGTTGTTGCAGTGGACCATGGCAACGGGGTCTCCCATGGGGGTGCAGACCAGGTCGATCAGGGGGTTGGAGGGGTCCTTGAGCGCGTGCTCGAGCACGACTATCGAGAATACCGAGGTGCCGGCAGACACGTTGCCCGTGCGCGGCGCCACCGCGTTGGTGGCGATCATCCCGGTGCCCGCGTCGCCCTCGGGCGGGCAGACGGGGCAGCCCGCCTCGAGGTCGCCGTCGTGGTCGAGGAAGCGGGCTCCCTCCTCGCTCAGGTGACCCGCCACCTCTCCGGCCACCATCACGCGGGGGAGAAGGTCCTCGACCCTCCACGCGACCCCCCTCTGGGACACGAGCTCGTCGAACTTGGCAACCATGCCAGCGTCGTAGCCCCTGGTGGCGGAGTCGATGGGGAACATGCCCGAGGCGTCGCCCACCGAGAGCACGTGCTCCCCCGTGAGCCTGCGGTGCGCGTAGCCCGCCAGGGTGGTGAGGCTCGCGATGCGGCCGACGTGCTCCTCCCCATCCAGGACGGCCTGGTAGAGGTGGCTCACGCTCCAGCGCTCGGGGATGTGGAAGCCGAAGAGCCCGGACAGTTCGTGGGCCGCGCGGGTCGTGGTGGTGTTGCGCCAGGTGCGGAAGGGCACGAGGAGCTCCCCCGCCGCGTCGAAGGGCAGGTAGCCGTGCATCATGGCGCTCACTCCCAGGCCGGCAACGCGGCGCAGGGTCACGCCGTAGCGCGCGAGCACGTCGGCCTTGAGGGCGGCGTAGGCGGCGGCGATGCCCTCGTCCAGCTCGCGCTGGGCGTAGGTCCAGTAGCCGTCGACCAGGGAGTTCTCCCAGTCGAAGGCGCCGATGGCGATGGGCTGGTCGTCGGCGTCGTCCAGGACGGCCTTGATGCGCGTCGATCCGTACTCGATGCCCAGGGTGCACTTCCCCGCCTCGAGCTCGGCGGCGATCTGTTGGGTGGTCTTCGTCATGTCTCCTCCAAGGGAAGGGCCGCAGCCCACAGAGAGCCGCGGCCCAGGTCAGCCAGAGATGCGCGTCGCCGCGGGGCAGGGTCCCGCGGCGCGCCAGGGCCTAGCGGTAGTACACCTCGCCCAGCTTGAGGTCGCGCTGGAAGTCGCGGAGCCTGGTGTTCTC
This sequence comes from Olsenella phocaeensis, assembly GCF_048189965.1. NCBI lineage: Bacteria > Bacillati > Actinomycetota > Coriobacteriia > Coriobacteriales > Atopobiaceae > Olsenella > Olsenella phocaeensis. The sequence continues at coordinate 125,572 of NZ_DBEZHV010000013.1, forward strand.
GTCGATCACCACGGACTCGATGCCCATGGCCTCGGCCCAGTCGACCATCTGGTCTGCCGTGAGGTCGTAGGACATGGCGGTGTGGTGCGCCCCACCGGCGTAGATCCAGGCGGTGGTGCCCACCTTGAGGTCGGGGCGCGGGGTCCAGAAGACGGTGCCGGTGGGGAGCAGCGGCATGGGCTTCTCGACCTTCTTGCAGTCCACGTCCTGGATGATCAGGCGGAAGCGGTTGCCCAGGTCGACGAGGGAGGTGGCGATGGCGGGGCCGGTCTTGGCGGTGAAGATGAGGCGCGCGGGGTCCTCGCGGTCGCCCATCGAGAGCGGGGTCGCGCGGATCGAGACCTTGCCGTCGGCCACGGAGGGGTCGACCTCGGTCATGTGGGACTCGAGTATGCCCTCCTTGCCCTTGACCAGATTGTAGGTGTAGTCCTCCATGAGCGCGGAGCCCTTGGCGCCCGCCATGCCGGCGGTCATGACCTTCATCAGGCGCACCATGGCAGGGGTCTTCCAGTCGCCCTCGGGGCCGAAGCCGTAGCCCTTCTGCATGAGGCGCTGGATGGCCAGGGACGGCAGCTGCTTGAGCCCGCCCAGGTCGCCGAAGTGGTCCGAGAAGGCGTTGTAGCCGTGCTCGACCAGGAAGCGCTCGATGCCGATCTCCTGCGCGGCCTGCACCTCGACGTGACGGCGGAACTCCTCGGGGTCGCGGCCGTCCAGCACCAGGTCGTAGGTGTCGTAGTACTCGTCGGTCAGGGCCTTGACCTCGGCGTCCGTCACGCCCTCGACGAAGGGCACGAGGTCGTTCACGGGCCAGGCGTCGACGGTCCAGCCAAACTTGACCTCCGCCTCGATCTTGTCGCCGTCGGTCACCGCGACGTTGCGCATGGTGTCGGCGAAGCGGGCCACGCGGATGTTGCGGCTCTCGTTGACGCCCACGGCGACGCGCTGCCAGGCGCCCAGCTCGGCCTGGGCCTCGGGGTCCTTCCAGAAGCCGAAGACAACCTTGTGGTTCCAGCGCATGCGGGCGAAGATGTGCCCCAGCTCGCGCTCGCCGTGGGCGGCCTGGTTCTCGTTCATGAAGTCCATGTCGATGGTGTCGTAGGGGATCTCCTCGTTGTACTGCGTCGCGAACTGGCACAGCGGCTTGCGGAGGTCCTGGAGGCCCAGGATGTAGGACTTCGCGGGCGAGAAGGTGTGCGCCCAGGTGATGATGCCGGCGCACTCGTCGTCCACGTTGGCCGCGTTGAAGGTGGCGCGGATCACGTCGCTGGTGAGCAGGTTGGGCTTGAGCACGACCTCGAAGGGGACGAGCTCGCTGGCGTTGAGCTCGGCCACGACCTCGGCCGCGTGTTGGGCGACGTGCTCGAGCACCTCGTCGCCATAGAGGTCCTGGGTGCAGGGGCAGAACCAGAACTTGTACTGCTTGATCTTCAGCATGAAGAGCCTCCTTTTGCGAGCCGCGCTTTCGCGGCGATGCCGTTCGGGAGGGGAGGTCCCGGGAGGGGCCTCCCCCAGAGAGCTACTTGATGACCTGGTTGCCCTCGCGGTCAGAGAAGAGCGCCAGGAAGATCAGGAACACGATGCCCATGATGAGCTGCTTGGGCGCCGCCTCGAAGCCCATCATCGAGAGGCCGCGGTCCAGGATGCAGTAGGTCAGGACGCCCACGACGATGTTGGAGAAGCGCACCTTGGCGCCGCCCGAGATGGGCAGGCCTCCCAGGACGAGGGCGAGCATGATCTGGGTCTCCATCATGTTGCCGCCGGTGGCCGTGACCGAGCCGTTGCGGATGGCCAGGATGAAGGCGGCGAATCCCGTGATGCAGCCTGCCGCCACGTAGACCAGGACCTTGGTGCGCTGGACGTCGATGCCCGCGAAGCGCGCCGCCGTCTGCCCCGCGCCGATGGCCTTGAGGTTCGAGCCCAGCGGCGTGAAGGTGAACACGGCATAGAAGACCACGAGGCAGGCGATGGTGATGGCCATGAGCAGCGTGGGGTTGTTGAGGTCGGCCTGCAGGTAGCCGGCACCCTGTGCGGGCGAGTTGGTGGTGAGGAAGGCCACCACGCCGCGGAGCAGGAACATGGTGCAGATCGTGACGATGAACGAGGCTATCTGCCTCCGCACGTGGAAGTACGCGTTGACCGCGCCGATCGCGGCGCCTGTGGCGATTCCGCCCAGGACGGCCAGGACCGGGTTGACCTGCGAGAGGTAGCACACCACGATGCAGCAGACGCCAATCATGGAGCCCTGGCTGAAGTCGAGCGAGCCCATGGACATGATCATGAACACGCCGATGGCCGCAATCATGAGCACGTAGGTCGAGTTGAGGATGAGCCTGATGTTCTTGACCTGGACGAGCTTTCCGCCGGTGGCGACGGCAAAGAACAGGAAGATCAGGAGGAAGCCGAGCAGCGGCAGGATGGATCGCGCGTTGATCTTGGAGAGAAGTCCGGACTTGGTCTGCTCGTCACTCTCGCCTGCCACGGTGGCAACGCCGTTGGTTTCAGTCATCTTGTTCGCCTCCTAAACCATCAGAGAGATGAGGTCTTGCTCGCTCAGGTCGCGGGAGCGCTTGAGTTCGCCGTTGATCTTGTGGTCCTTCATCACGAGGATGCGGTCGCACATGCCGATGAGCTCCATGATCTCTTCCGAGATGACGAGGATGGCCTTGCCGTCCCTGCGCATCTGGTCCATGAGGGCGTAGATGTCGGCCTTGACCTTGATGTCGATGCCGCGGGTGGGCGAGTCGAGCAGGAGGATGTCGGACTCGGCGCCCAGCCAGCGCGCCAGGACGACCTTCTGCTTGTTGCCGCCCGAGAGCGCGGAGACGAACTGGCTCACGCCGACCATCTTGACCGACATGTCCTTGGCGTAGCGCTCCGCGAACTCGCGTTGCCTCTTTGCCGAGAGGGGCAACCCCATCTTGCGCAGCGAGGGCAGCGTGACGTTGTCCTGGATGGTGTCGGCGATGAGGAGCGACTCGTTGTCGCGGTCCTTCGAGGCGTAGGCGATGGAGTGGTCGATGGCGCAGTTGATGCTGTCGACGCTCGTGCCGTCCGAGAGCGTGACCTCGCCCGTGCGCTCGTATGAGGCGCCGAAGAGGGCCTTGCCCACCTCGTGCATGCCGCATTCGGAGAGGCCACCGATGCCCAGGATCTCTCCCCTGTGCAGCTCGAGCGAGACGTCCTCGAGCTGGCCGGGGACGCTGACACCCCTCATGGAGAGGGCCACGCCCGCGGCGAGCGACTCGCCGTAGTCCTCGCGGTAGTAGTGACCGCTCATCTGGCGGCCGACCATGAGGGTCTTGAGCTCCTCCTCGGTCACGTCCTTGGCGCTGACGGTCTTGATGAACTCTCCGTCGCGCAGGATGCTGATCGTGTCGGACATCGAGAGGACCTCGGCCATGTCGTGGCTGATGAAGATCACGGTGCGACCGTCGTCGCGGACCTTGTTCATGACGCTGAAGAGCTTGTAGCGGCCGTTCTGGCTGAGGGCCGTGGTGGTCTCGTCCACGACGAGGACCTTGGGCGCGAACCAGGTGGAGCGCACGATCTCGACGAGCTTGCGGTCCTCGAAGTTGTAGTTCTCGATGGGGTCCGAGGCCTTGATGTAGTCCAGGTCGTAGTCCGAGAGGAGCTCCTGCGCCTTCTTGTACATGGCGCGGGTGTTCTTGATCCCCCCGCTGATGAACTGGTCCTCGTCGCCGAGGAACATGTTTTCGGCGACGGTGAGGCCGTCGAGGGTGCCCTGCTCCTGGACGATGACGGCGGCGCCGTGGTGGTTGGCGTCGACCTGGTTCCTGGGGGCGATCTTCTGGCCGTCCAGCTCGAACGTGCCCTCGCCGATGGTGATGATGCCGGTGAGCATGTTGGTGAAGGTCGACTTGCCGGAGCCGTTCTCGCCTATGAGGGCGTGCACCTCTCCCTTGTAGAAGTCCAGGGAGACGTGGTCGACCGCGTGCGTGGGCCCGAAGCGCTTGTCGATGCCCACGGCATGGAGCATGATTTCCCTTGCCATCCTGCGTCCTCCCTTCCTACTTGACGACGGCGCCGTTGCGACGCTTGGTGGTGAGCGTGACGATGGCGAGCAGCGTCGCGCCGGTGACGATGTTGTTGACGGTTGTGGGCATGCCCAGGGCGACGAAGCCCGCGAAGATCATGGCCACGATGTACTCGCCGATGAGGATGGACACCACGGGGTGGCCGTACTTCTTGAAGGCCAGGCCGAAGAAGGTGCCCATGAGCGGCTGGAAGTTGAGCGCCTGCGAGAGCATGCCGGTCTGGGGCGTCTGCGCGGTGCCGTAGCCCAGGTAGAGGATGGACATGATGCCCATGAAGGTGCCGCAGAGCATGAAGGCGATGGCCTTGTAGCGGTCGACGTCGACGCCCATGTTCTTTGCTACGAGCTCGTTGGCTCCGATGGCGTTGGTGTAGGTGCCCACCTTGGTGTACTTGAGGATGAACCAGCAGAGCAGGAAGGCGAGCAGCGCCACCACGAGGTTCCAGGGGTAGGAGCCGAAGAGCTTGTAGGAGTCGCTCAGGCGCGTGCCGTTCACGTTGGCAATCCAGACGGAGAAGCTCTCGTAGATGAGCGAGAGGCCCGTGGTCACGATGATCGACGGGATGTGCATCTTGATGTAGGCAATGCCGTTGCAGAAGCCCAGGGCGAGGCCGACCAGGATGGGCACGACGATGACCGAGACCCAGCCGAGCTGGGGCGTCAGGGCGATGGCCGCGAGCTCTGAGACGATCAGGATGGAGCCGATGGAGAAGTCGAAGAGTCCCATGACGCAGATGAAGTACATGCCACAGCCGCCCACCGCGTAGATGAGGGCGGTCTGCAGGTACGAGGTGAGCTTGTCGGGCGAGCCGAAGGTGTCGGGAGACGAGACCTTGAACACGGCCCAGATCGCCGCGGCGATGAGCAGGAGCAGCCCCACCCCGTACCACTGGCTCTGCCGGGCCTTCTTCAGAAACGATTGCATCAATCGCCCCTTCCTCATGTTGCTGACAGGCGTTTCGCAGTGAATTGGAGGGAATCCGAGGACTCTCGGGCTCCCTCCGATTCGGATGCCGCTATGGTGCCGGCCTGGCCGACGTCAGGCGCTGCCCGGGCGTTGCGGGCCTAGGCGTGACGGGTCTTGACGTCCTCGATGCTGAGCGACGTGGCGGCCTTGTTGAGGTCGTCGAAGCTCTTCTCCGCGAGTGCCTTGATCTCGTCGTCGGTGTAGGGGGCGTCGTTCACGAAGTACTTCTCGTAGTCGGCGTACTCATCGGAGCTCGAGACGTAGACGTAGGGGAACTTGATCTCGGCGCCGAACTCGCCCTCCTTGACCTCGAGCTTGCCGGTGCAGGCCTGGTAGGTGAGCATGAAGGCGTACAGGGGGTCGCAGAAGTGGCCGCCGGACTCGGCGAAGATGCCGCCGGAGGTGAGCTGGTCGGCGAGGTCGGACAGGAAGTCGGTGGAGACGACCGAGATCTTGCCCGTGAGGCCCATGTTGGCGAGCTGGCCGATGGAGCCCACCAGCGGGTCGCCGCCGCCGCCGGCGACGATCAGGGCGTCGATGTCCGGGTTGGTGTTGACGAACTGCTCGGTGACCTTGGCGCCCTCGGCCGAGGAGGTGTTGGCGTAGACGGGCTCGGTCATGGTCGCCTGGTCGCTGGGGTGAGCGGCGTTCCACTCCTCGAGGCCCTCCTTGTAGCCCTGCCAGCGCAGCTGGAAGGTGGCGTCGCCGACGGTCCATCCCTCGAGGCAGATGTGGCGGGCGCCGGTCTTGTTGGGGCCACCCTTCTCGAGCAGGAGGCCCATCAGGGTCTTGCCGTTGAGGACCTCGTCCTCGTGGACGGCTCCGACGTAGTACTTGGAGCTCTTGGCCGCGGCGTAGACGTCGGGCGAGGCGGTCTCGGAGATGATGCGGTAGAACTGCGTGACGTACATCTCGTTCTCGTTGCAGGTGTTGATGACGGAGGTCATCTCGGAGTCCGCGGAGTTGCAGATGATCATGCCGTTGCAGCCGGCCGCGGCGAGGGTCTCGGCGGAGGCGGTGACCTGCTCGGAGACGTGGCCCTGGTCGACGACGGTGGTCTCGACGCCCAGGATGCTCGCGGCCTTCTTCACGATGTCGACCGAGAGGGAACCAAGTGCGTCGGTGGAGCTCCAGATGGAGACGCCGATCTTGACGTCCTTGCCCGACGCGTCGGAGCTGCCGGAGTCGGAGCTGCCGGACCCGCCGCTGCAGGCCGCGAGCACGGATGCCGCGCCCAGGCCCGCGCCGGTGACGCCCGAAAGCTTGAGGAAATCGCGCCTAGAGAGATTGCCCATTCCAAGTACTCCCTTCAAGAACCTTCCCGACCAAACAGTCGCCTTCGTGGGTGCCGTGGCACCCGTCTGCGGACCCTCTCGCCTGTCGTCCCCTGGCCCCTGTTGTTTAGGTCTCTGTTTACTGCCCACAAGAGAGAAAAACGACGGTCCGGACCTCGAAGAACGCCCCCCATGTAAGAAAGTTCCGCAGAACATGCGGGTCAATGTGACGTGTTTCGTTCATCGACCCTTTGCCTAACAACGTTGTAGCCTCTCTGGCACGTTCGCGAAACTCATTTGCCCGCGAACGGTTACAAAACAGTTGTGAACGGAGAAACATCAGTTAAATGGCAGTGTGTGAGGACTATTTTAGTAATTCGAAACTGAACATTTATGGCTTTGTTCACCTAACAATTTGGATGGGTGCCAGAGAGTTGGTCTGGCAGGAGGAGCCCGGGAGGAGTCGGGCCCCTCTGCCCCACACGCGGCCCGCCAATACGCAACAATAGCCAGTGCAATAGAGCGCGGAAGAGAGAAGGAGCCCCATGGCAATCACCCCCGAAGAGGTCCGCGAGACCCTCGACATGGTCTCTCGCCAGAACCTCGACCTCAGGACCATCACCATGGGCGTCTCGCTCTTCGGCTGCGCCGACGAGGACATGGCGCGCATGTGCACCAAGATATACGACCGCATCACGACGACGGCCGAGCGCCTGGTGCCCGTCGCCAGCGAGCTCGAGCGCGAGTACGGCATCCCCATCGCCAACAGGCGCGTCTCGGTCACCCCCGTGGCGCAGATCGCTGCCGCCTGCCCCGACCGGGACCTCTCGCCCATCGCGCGGGCGATGAACCGCGCGGCCGAGACCCTGGGCATCGACTTCATGGGCGGCTTCTCGGCGCTCGTCCAGAAGGGCATGGGAGCCACCGACCGCCGCCTCATCGACTCCATCCCGACGGCGCTCGCCTCCACCGAGCGCGTCTGCTCCAGCGTCAACGCGGCCAGCCTGCGCGCCGGCATCAACATGGACGCCGTGCTGCTCTTGGCCCAGAAGATGGTGGAGTGCGCCGAACTCACCCAGGACATCGACTGCTACGGCGCCGCGAAGCTCGTGGTCTTCTCCAATATGGTAGAGGACTCCCCCTTCATGGCGGGCGCCGTCCATGGCGGCGGCGAGGCCGACGCGGTCATCAACGTGGGCGTCTCGGGCCCGGGAGTGATGGCCGCAGCCCTCGGGGAGCTGCCACCGGACGCGGACCTCACCGAGGTGGCCGAGCGCATCAAGCAGACCGCCTTCAAGATCACCCGCGCCGGGGAGCTCATGTGCCGCGAGGCGGCGCGGCGCCTGGGCGCCGAGAGGGGCATCGTGGACCTGAGCCTGGCACCCACCCCGTCGGCGGGCGACTCCGTGGCCCAGATCCTCGAGATCATAGGCGTAGGCGAGTGCGGGGGGCCCGGCACCACCTGCGCCCTCGCCCTGCTCAACGACGCCGTCAAGAAGGGCGGCGTCATGGCCAGCTCCATCGTGGGCGGCCTGTCCGGCGCGTTCATCCCCGTCTCGGAGGACGCGGGCATGATCCGAGCCGCCCAGGACGGGGCCCTCAGCCTCGAGAAGCTCGAGGCCATGACCTGCGTCTGCTCCGTGGGGCTCGACATGATCGCCATCCCCGGCGACACCTCGGTCGAGACCATCGCCGGCATCATCGCCGACGAGATGGCCATCGGCGTGATCAACGCCAAGACCACGGCCGTGAGGCTGATCCCCGCCATAGGCAAGCGAGAGGGCGACGTCCTCGAGTTCGGCGGCCTCTTCGGCTCCGCCCCGGTCATGCCCGTGAACCGCTTCGCGGGAGACGTGCTGGCGCATCGCGGCGGCCGCTTCCCCGCCCCGCTCAACTCGCTCAAGAACTAGCCCGGGGCTGGGATGGAGCCCAGGCCGAGGCCGAGGGGACCCAAGGGCCGCGAGCCCCTGCTCCCCTACAACTTCCTCGAGGTGTCGCTGGTGACCCTCTCCATCGCCGCCCTGAGCCTCGCCTGGCCCCTGGGTCTGGGCGAGCTCGTGGTCGGGACGCACGACGGGGCGGAGGCTGCGGCCGCAGACCCCGACGAGTCGCTGCCCTCGGACGAGCTCCTCTCGCTCGAGCTCCCCGACGCGTCCCTCACGGCTCTGGGGCATCCCCGACCGCAGACCATAGCCTGCATGAGCGCCGTCCAGGAGGAGATCGTCCGCCTCGCCGCGCAGGGGGTGGACGTGGGCTTCTGCCTGCGCGACCTCGACGGCAACGAGTTCGTGGCCTACCAGGCGAACAGGGACTTCTACACCGCGAGCAGCATCAAGGGGCCCTACGTGGCCTCGCTCCTCGAGCGGCGCGTGGACGGGGGCGACCTCCCCCTGGGCGACGTCGCCTCCCGCGTGAGGAGCATCGTCCTCTATTCGGACAACGACGCCTACGCGAGCCTGGTCGACCAGTACGGCGAGGAAGGCTTCGCAGGATGGCTCGAAGAGGCCGGCGTCGACACCGGCGTCTACGACGACCTCGGCGCGTACGCGGAAACGAAGTACCCCCGAAGCACCCCCTCGCAGCTGGCAGACGAGTGGGAGGGCATCCATGCCTACCTGGGCCACAGGACGAAGGCCTCCGAGCTCCTTGCGGGCCTCTTCGAGGAACGCGAGACGAGCCCCATCAGGGATGCGCTGGGCAGCGACGCGCGCAGCTGGTCGAAGGCGGGCTGGTTCCCCACGCGCGAGAGCGATCTCGTGACCCCGGCGGCCAACGACGCCGGCATCGTGCTCCACAAGAACGGGAGCGGCTACGTGCTGGCCGTCATGTCAACCTCACCAGCTGACCTCGACGCACTCGAGGGCCTCATCCGGGCGCTGGACGAGCTGAGCCTCAGCCTCTGACCTTCCCGCGGCATGGCAGGGACTCGCGGGCCAGGCGCCCGCGGTCCTCTCGCCCGGCGCACCCTTGTCTGCCGAGGCGTCGGCACCCCTAGCCCAGGAAGAGCACCTCGGGCTCGAGCCTCACGCCAAACTGGCGCATGACCTCGTCCTGCACGTGCTCGATCACGGCATGGACGTCCGCTGCCGTGGCGTCGCCCACGTTGACCACGAAGCCGGCGTGCTTGGTCGAGACCTCCGCGCCGCCCGAGCGCCAGCCCTGCAAGCCAGCGTCCATGATCAGCTTGCCCGCGAAGTGGCCCTCGGGGCGCTTGAAGGTCGAGCCGGCACTGGGAAGTTCCAGGGGCTGCTTCTCCTCGCGGCGGCGGGTGAGGTCGTCCATCGTGGCGCGGATCTGCGCGGGGTCCTTGGGCTCGAGGTCGAAGGTGGCCGAGACCACCACAAGGCCGTCCGTGCGGATGCGACTGCTGCGGTAGCCCAGGGCGAGCTCGCCTGCGGGGATGGTGGCCAGGCTGCCGTCGGGCATGACCACGCGCACGCTCGCGAGGACGTCGGACATGCTGCCGCCGTAGGCGCCGGCGTTCATGAAGCAGGCGCCGCCGATGGAGCCGGGGATGCCGCAGGCGAACTCGAGGCCGGCGAGCCCCAGCTCGCAGGCCATCTCGGCGGCCTCCTTGAGGGTCACGCCAGCCTGGCAGGTCATCTGGGTGCCGTCGACCGACACGTTTACCAGGTCCTCTGCCATGGCGATGATGACGCCGCGGTAGCCCTCGTCAGAGACGAGCAGGTCGCTCCCGCGACCGAGGACGAAGTGGGGCACCCCCGCCTCGCGGCAGGCGGCGAGCACGTCACGCAGCTCCTCGACGTCCTCGGGAATGGCGTAGAGGTCGGCAGGCCCGCCGATCTGGAAGCTGGTGTGCCGGCTCATGGGCTCGTCTTCCAGGACGTTCTCCTCGCCCACGATGGAGCGCAGCCTCCAGGCGAGTCCCTGCAAGTGGTCGCCGCTCTCTGACATCCCGAATCACTCTCCCCGTCGCGCTCCCCGGCGCGGCTCGTCTGGCACGGCGCCCTCGTGGCGCCGCCGTCGCAGCAGATTATAGGTTGCTTGGCGGTGGCGGGGGCCGTTTGAGGCGACCGTACCTGGACACCCCGCCAAAAACTGCGCACGGAAGCTCCGAGTTGTGGGGGGACGCATTGTGCACGACGACGCTGGCTGACCATATGCAGCGAAAGGCACCTCTTGCGGAAATCCCGTGCGCGGTCTTTCTCGGCACGAGAAGTGCTATAGTCACGCAGACAGTTTCGGGGCGGGGTGAGATTCCCCACTGGCGGTGATGGGCGCGAAGTTCGCCCGAGTCCGCGCGCCGCACAGAAAAGAGCGGCTGACCTGGTGTGATTCCAGGACCAACGGTCAAAGTCCGGATGAGAGAAACGAGGCCACCATGGCACAGGACTCCACCATGCGTCACGACACCCACTCCACCACCGAGCAGCGCGGCTGGTCGACCAAGCGCATCGCCGTCACGGCGCTCTTCTGCGCCGTCGCCGCCATCGCCACCCTCTTCCTGGAGTTCCCCATCCTCCCGGGCGTGTCCTGGCTCAAGTACGACCCCTCCGGCATCGTGGCCCTCATCGCGGGCTTCGCCTTCGGCCCCGCCACCGCCGCCGCGGTCTCCGTCATCCCCTACCTGGTGCACCTGGCGACGGCCAGCGGCATCTACGGTGTGATCATGGCCGTACTGGCGACCTTCTCGCTCGCGGTCCCCGCAGCCCTCGTGTACCGTCGCGACACCAGCCTGCGCGGCGCCATCCTGGGCATGGTCGTGGGTGCCGTGGTCTGCCTGGTCGCCTGCATCCTGGGTAACGTCGTCATCACCCCCTTCTACGCGGGCATGCCCGTCGACGCCGTCGTCGCGCTGATCGTCCCCGCGCTCCTTCCCTTCAACCTGATCAAGATCGCCCTCAACTGCGTGGTGTGCGCGCTGGTCTACAAGCCCGTCACCAAGGCCCTGGGCAACTAGGCCGCGACTTGGAACCTGCTGCCGCCAGAGGCGCCGCGGGCGACCCCGTGCTGAGGCTCTCGCACGTCACCCTCGACTACGAGGGCGGCGTGCGAGCGCTTGATGACGTGTCCCTGGAGGTCGCGCGAGGCGAGCGTCTCTGCGTCCTGGGCGCCAACGGCTCCGGCAAGTCGACGCTCGCGAGCGTGCTCTGCGGCCTGCTCGCACCCGACGCGGGCGACGTCGAGCTGGTGGGGCGGCGCGTGCTTGTGGGCGGAAAGGTCGACTTCGCCGCCTACCGCCTGGCCCGGCGCAGCCTGGGCCTGGTCTTCCAGAACCCGGACGACCAGATTGTGACCTCCGTGGTCGCGGAGGACGTCGCCTTCGGCCCCGAGAACCTGGGCGTCCCCTCGGAGCAGATTGGCGAACGCGTAGCCCGGGAGCTCCACCGCGTGGCCCTGGACGACTACGCGCAGGCCGACCCGACCCGGCTCTCGGGAGGGCAGAAGCAGCGCGTCGCCATCGCCGGGGCGCTGGCCATGGAGCCCGAGGCCCTCGTCCTGGACGAGCCCGGCGCCCTCCTCGACGTGCGCGGACGCCGCTCGATCATGCGCGTCATGGCACGCCTCGCCACAGCCGGGACGACCGTCGTCCACGTGACCCACTTCATGGAGGAGGCCCTGGAGGCCGACCGCGTCGTCGTGATGTCCCACGGGAGGGTCGCGCTCGAGGGCACGGCGACCGAGGTCTTCTCGCACGCGGGAGAGCTTGCCGAGCTGGGGCTCGAGGAGCCCTTCGCGGCGCACCTGGCGGAGGCGCTGCGCGAACGCGGGCTCGCCCTGCCCTGGACCTGCGACGGAGAGCAGCTGGCGGGGGACGTACTCAGGCTCTGCGGGCGCGGCGACCGCACGCCGCAGGACGGCGGGCGAGAGAATCCGCGGCAGGTCTCGCCCGTACCCGCCCAGGTGGCGGACGCCGGGGAGCCGGCCGCCATCGAGCTCTTGCACGTCCGCTACTCGTATCGCGACGAGGACGCCCGCAGCGACGCGCGGCCGGCGCTCGACGGGGTGTCGCTGCGCGTCGCGCGTGGCAGCACCTGCGCCATCGTGGGCCAGACCGGCTCGGGGAAGTCCACCCTCCTGCGCATCGTCTGCGGCCTGGAGGCACCCGACGCGGGAGAGGTGCGCGTCGGCGGGAGGGCCATCGCCACGCGCCGCGACCGCCTGCGGCTGCAGGGGGGCATCGGCTACGTGATGCAACATCCCGAGCGGCAGCTCTTCGCCCAGACCGTCGCCGAGGACGTGGCCTTCGGCCCCCGCAACCTCGGGCTTCGCGGCAGGGCCCTCGACGAGAGGGTCGCGCTTGCACTCGAGATCGTGGGGCTCTCACACAAGGCCGAGGCCTCGCCCTTCGAGCTCTCGGGCGGGCAGCAGCGCATGTGCGCCATCGCGGGCGTGCTCGCCATGCAGCCGGAGGTCCTGGTCCTGGACGAGCCCACCGCGGGCCTCGACCCGAGGGGCCGCAGGAAGCTGAGGCGGCTCCTCGACGAGGTCCACGCGCGAGGCGTGACCGTTGTGCAGGTCACCCACTCCATGGAGGACGCCGCCCGCTGCGAGCGGGTCGTGGTGCTCGACCGCTCCCACGTGCTGGCGAGCGGAACGCCGCGCGAGGTGTTCCGCGGCGCCAACGAGGGGCGGCTGCGCGAGACGGGCCTGGGCCTGCCCCGCGCGCTCGAGTGGGCGCGCACGCTCGAGTCGCGGGGCGTCGCGGACCTGGGCGAGCCCCTCGTCCTGGACGAGCTCGCCGACCGGCTGGCCGCGCTCCTGCCGACCGGGGGAGGCGAGGCCTGATGGCGCTCAGGATACGCATGGGCCAGTACTACCCCGGAGACTCCCCCATCCATCGCCTGGACCCGCGTGCCAAGGTGACCGCCGCGCTGGCCGTCATGGTCTCGGTCTTCGCCATCTCGACGCCGCTCCAGCTCGCCTTCGGCTTCGCGTTCGCGCTCGCCCTCCTGGCCCTGGCGCAGGTGCCCGCGCACAAGGTCCTGGAGTCGATCCGTCCCCTGGTGGCGATGCTCCTCGTGCTGGGCCTGGTGAACCTCCTGGTCAACCGGAGCGGGGAGGTCGTGTGGCGGCTTGGCGTTCTGGCGATCACCACCGGCGGCCTGCGCGCTGCCTTCGTCTACAGCCTGCGCCTGGTCATCGCCGTGGTGGCGGCCGCCCTCATGCTGCTCACCACCACGCCCACCCAGCTCACGGACGCCTTCGACGCGGGGCTCGCGCCGCTCGCGCGCCTGGGGCTGCCCGGCCACGAGCTGGCCATGGTCTTCTCGCTCATGCTGCGCTTCATCCCCACCCTCGCCGACGAGACCCAGTCCATCCTGGACGCGCAGGCGTCGCGCGGGGGACGGCTCCTCGCCGGCAGCCCGGTCCGGCGGATACGTGCCGTGGGGGCGATCCTCGTGGCGCTGCTCGCGAGCTCAATCCACCACGCGGAGGGCCTCTCGCGCGCGCTCGACGCCCGCTGCTACGAGGGCGGGGCCGAGCGCAGCCACTGGCACCCGCTGCACATGCGTGGCGCGGACTGGCTCGCCGTGGGCGCCACGACGGCATACGTCGCGGCGCTGGTGGCGCTGGGACTCACGTCGCTGTAGCTCGCGGCGCCGAGGCCGCCGGGACAACGCGCCCCGGCTGCAACCCTGCCTCAATCGCGTCCCCGCCGCCGGAAGCCGGGGCCACTCCTTGCCGCTGGGAGCCAGAGTCATGCCCTTGCCACCGGAAGCCAGATGTGGGTGGTTTTCTCGGAGAAAAACGCCTTGAACCACCCACTTCTCCCCCTGCGGTGGCGGGAGAACCACCCACATCGGGCTCCTAGCGGCAAGGCGTCCCGGCGGGAAGACGCAGGGCTCCTGGCGGCAGGGGCCGTAGCGGCAGGGCGCAAGACAGGTCACCAACGCGGCGCGCCCCTCTCCCCCGCCATCATTCTTTCACCCTCATGACAAGGGCCTCGGCACCACCTTGCAGCCTTCTCCCAGCGCGTATCATGGGTTCGTTCGCACCTCACCGCTCCAACGAAGAATTGACGGAAGGTAGGACCCATGGTCTCTCGCGTTTATGTGGAGAAGAAGCCCGGATTCGACGTCGAGGCACGCCAGCTCGAGCGGGAGCTCAAGGAGATCCTGGGGGTAAGGGGGCTCAGGCGCCTCAGGATCGTGAACCGCTACGACGTGGAGGGAATCTCGCGCGAGCTCTTCCAGCGCTGCATCCCCACCGTGTTCAGCGAGCCGCAGTCCGACCTCGCCAGCACCCGCCGTCCCGCCGCGAGCAGGAGCACGGTCGTCTTCGCCGTCGAGTTCCTGCCCGGCCAGTTCGACCAGCGCGCGGACTCCGCGGCACAGTGCGTGCAGCTCATCAGCCAGGGAGAGAGGCCCCTCGTCGCCTCCGCCAAGCTCTACTACCTCGAAGGCGGGCTCTCTGACGCCGAGGTCGCCGCCGTCAAGGACTATGTGATCAACCCCGTCGAGGCCCGCGAGGCGTCGCTCGAGGCCCGCAAGACCCTCAGGGGCAGCTATCCCAAGCCGCCCATGGTCCAGACCCTCGACGGCTTCCGCGAGCTGGGACCCGACGGCCTCCAGGCCATGATCGACGACCTCGGCCTGGCCATGGACCTCGCCGACCTCGGCTTCTGCCAGGAGTACTTCGCCGGCGAGAAGCGCGACCCCACGATCACCGAGATACGGATGATCGACACCTACTGGTCGGACCACTGCCGCCACACCACCTTTGGAACCGAGCTTGAGGACGTCCGGATCGACGACGAGGTGGTCCGCGCCGCCTTCGACCGCTACCTGCAGATGCGCCACGAGCTGGGTCGCGACCAAAAGCCGCTCTGCCTCATGGACATGGGCACCATCGGCGCCAAGTGGCTCAGGTCCCGCGGCATCCTGAGGAACCTCGACGAGTCCGAGGAGATAAACGCCTGCACCGTAAAGGTGAAGGTCGACGTGGACGGCCACGACGAGGACTGGCTCTTCCTCTTCAAGAACGAGACCCACAACCACCCGACCGAGATCGAGCCCTTCGGCGGCGCGGCCACCTGCATCGGCGGGGCCATCCGCGACCCGCTGAGCGGTCGCAGCTACGTCTACCAGGCCATGCGCGTGACCGGCGCGGCCGACCCGCTGGTCCCCGTGAGCCAGACGCTCGAGGGGAAGCTCCCCCAGCGCAAGCTCGTGACCACCGCCGCCGCAGGCTACTCCTCCTACGGCAACCAGATCGGCCTCGCCACGGGCCAGGTGAGCGAGCTCTACCACCCCGGCTACGTGGCCAAGCGCATGGAGATCGGCGCCGTCGTGGGCGCCACGCCCGCGAGCCACGTCCGGCGCGAGACCCCGGCGCCCGGGGACAAGATCGTCCTTCTGGGCGGCCGCACCGGCCGGGACGGCATAGGCGGCGCGACGGGCTCCTCCAAGGCACACAACGTCGAGTCGCTGGCAAAGGACGGGGCCGAGGTCCAGAAGGGCAACGCCCCCATCGAGCGCAAGCTCCAGCGCCTCTTCCGCCGCGAGGACGCCTGCCGCCTGATCAAGCGCTGCAACGACTTCGGCGCGGGCGGGGTCTCCGTCGCCATCGGCGAGCTCGCGGACGGCCTCCTGATCGACCTCGACGCGGTCCCCAAGAAGTACGAGGGCCTGGACGGCACCGAGCTCGCCATCAGCGAGTCGCAGGAGCGCATGGCCGTGGCGCTGGCCCCCGGCGACGTCGACGAGTTCATGGGCTATGCCGCGGAGGAGAACCTCGAGGCGACCGTGGTCGCCGAGGTAACCGAGGAGCGCAGGCTCCGCATGGGCTGGCAGGGCCAGACCATCGTGGACGTCAGCCGCGACTTCCTGGACTCCAACGGCGCGGCCAAGCACCAGGTCGTGCACGTCGAGCGCCAGGGCAGCTGGCAGCCCTCCTGGGAGGGCGCCACCACTGAGGAACGCCTGCGCTCCGTCCTGCGCGACCTCAACGTGGCTTCGAACAAGGGGCTTTCCGAGCGCTTCGACTCGACCATCGGCGCGGCGACGGTGCTCATGCCCTTCGGTGGCCGCACCCAGCTCACGCCCAGCATGGCCATGGTCGCCAAGCTCCCCGTCGACGGGCGGACCACCAGCGTGAGCGGCATGGCCTGGGGCTTCAACCCCTACCTCATGAGCGCCAACCAGTTCACGGGAGCGTACCTCTCCGTCGTGGAGTCCCTCTGCCGCCTCGTGGCCGCCGGCCTCAGGAGGCAGGACGCCTACCTCACCTTCCAGGAGTACTTCGAGCGCCTGCGCGACATGCCCGAGCGCTGGGGCAAGCCCGTGGCGGCGCTGCTCGGCGCGCTCATGGCCCAGGCGGACCTCGGCGTGGGCGCCATCGGGGGCAAGGACTCGATGTCCGGCTCCTTCGAGGACCTGGACGTCCCGCCGACCCTGGTCTCGTTCGCGACGGCGGTGGGCAAGGTCGACCGCGTGACCAGCCCCGAGCTCAAGCGCGCCGGCTCCAAGCTGCTTCTGGTCAGCCCCCGCTACCAGGCCGACGGCGTCACGCCCGAGCCCGAGTCGCTCCTGTCCGTGCTCGACTTCGTCCAGGAACGCATCGGCTGGGGAGAGGTGCTCGCCGCCTCGACCCCCGGCTATGGCTGCCTGGCCGAGACCCTGTTCAAGATGGCCGTGGGCAACCAGCTGGGCGTCCTGCTGGATGATGGCTTCGCCGCGGACAAGCTCTTCCGTCCCGCCTACGGCAGCTTCGTGCTCGAGCTGGGAGACTCCACCTTCGTGCCTGCGGACACCGGCGACTTCGAGCTGCGCCAGATCGGCCGCAGCTGCGAGGACTACGTCCTGTGCGTCGAAGGGCAGCGGGTCGAGCTCGCTCCGCTCCAGGAGGAGTGGGAGGCAAGGCTCGAGCCCGTCTTCCCCTACCGCGCCGCGGGCGAGGCCGTCGAGGCGCCGAGCTTCGACGTTGCGACGGCCGGCATCAAGCGTCCGGCGCCCGCCGTCAGGCTGGCCAGGCCCCGCGTGGTGATTCCCGTCTTCCCGGGCAACAACTGTGAGTACGACTCCGCGCAGGCCTTCGAGCGCGCCGGGGCCGAGGTCAGCACCCTGGTGATCCGCAACCTCTCGCCCGAGGACGTCGCCCAGAGCACCGAGGAGCTCGTGAGGCAGATTGGGCAGAGCCAGATCGTCATGATCCCCGGCGGGTTCAGCGGCGGAGACGAGCCCGACGGCTCGGCGAAGTTCATCACCGCCTTCTTCCGCGCCCCCGCGGTCACCGAGGCCGTGCGCGACCTGCTGCAGGCGCGCGACGGCCTGATGCTGGGCATATGCAACGGCTTCCAGGCCCTGGTCAAGCTGGGCCTCGTGCCCTACGGAGACATCCGTCCCATGGACGAGGGCTGCCCCACCCTCACCTTCAACAGCATCGGGCGCCACCAGAGCAGGCTCGTGCGCACGCGCGTCGCCTCGAACCTCTCGCCCTGGCTGTCCCGGTGCGAGGTGGGGGACGTGCACACCATCGCGATCAGCCACGGGGAGGGGCGCTTCGTGGCCTCCGACGAGCTGCTCTCTCAGATGGTGACCGCAGGGCAGGTCGCCACGCAGTACGTGGACGAGGCGGGCGTGCCGGGCATGGGACTCGACGTGAACCCCAACGGCTCGGTGCTGGCCATCGAGGGCATCACCAGCCCGGACGGCCGCGTCTTCGGCAAGATGGGCCACAGCGAGCGCTACACGCAGGGCAACTTCGCAAACGTCCCCGGCAACCACTACCAGCCGCTCTTTGAGGGTGGCGTGGAGTACTTCAAGTAGGGCTTGTCTGAGCTGGAGGACATTGGGGCGGGGCACGAGGGGGTAACCTCCCGTGTCCCGCCTCCTTTGTTGCGCAAAAAGTGCGCTCGAGCGACCTATCGGACGACCGCCGGACGAGCTACCGAACAGGCAGGACCTCTGCGCAAGGAGGGCCCGTCGCCAACGCTAGGCAGATGTTCTTTACTGGCGACCTCGGATGGGAACCGGCCGAGAGCGGCCCAGTAAGGAACGGATTTCGTGTCGTGCGCCCGACGGGCGTTCTTTACTGACGCCATCGGATGGGAGCCGGCCGAGTGCATCCCAGTAAAGAACAGATTCCGTGCCGCATACCCGGCAGGCGTTCTTTACTGGCGGCCTCGGGGTGGATTGGCGCATATACGGGGCAGTAGAGAACAAAATCGTCCGACGCTTACACAAGCTCCCTGGCAGCGAAATCGGATTGGATGCAGAGGGACCGAGGGCCCACACCACCCGGGCGCCCTGGCATTCTTCGTACATGTGTTCCCTTCGTCCCGCGCCGTGGGTAGAATCGAGACAGGCCGCGACGAACGAGGGAGGTGCGCATGGACGACCGGAGCAACGAGACGGAAGGCAGGCCCCGAGCCGACCTGGACACGCTCGTCCAGGACATCGTTCAGCGCGTCCTCGAAGTCGAACGCCGCCGCGGGGGAGCGAGCCTCAGCGAGCGTTCGTACTCCGACCAGCCCATCCTCCGAAGGGGCTCCGACTGGCGCCGCGAGCGGGAGGAGCACCCCGCCGGAGCGGGGCGGCCCACGCCAGCAGGGCGGGCCGGCTCGGCAGAGCGGTCCGCGTCGTCCGAGCGTCCCGCAAGCGCACGTCCCGCGCCGGCGGGACGTCCCCGGCAGGAGCGCTCCATCGCCTCGAACCGAGCCGAGCGGGCGCGCAGGGCCTACCAGTCGCAGGCCCGCTTCGACCAGCAGCCCCTCCCGCGCGACACCCCCCGCCCCCTGCCCCATCCCGCCCTGCCGCCGACGCTCGCGCGACTCCGCGACCTCGAGGGCGACTGCGACGTCCAGGGCAACCTCCTGCGCGGGGGAAGGCTCTTCGCCGCACAGGCCCGCCTCGCGGCGGACTTCGAGGACGACCACCCCTACCAGGGCGCCCTCCCCTTCCGCTACCTGCCCACCTACCAGGAGCTGAGCGACCGGGAGCTGCGGGGGTACTTCAGCTGGCGCACGCTCTGGCGGCGGGGCGAGGCGTCGGACGCCCCCTCCACCTTCGTGCGGCTCCTCTCCTTCGAGCTCGTCAACGGCGTGGGCGTCGAGCCCGGTACCCCCGTGGCGCTCGAGCTCCGCCGCCTCGTCGACGCCTGCCGGGACCAGGCCGCGAAGCAGCCGGGTGCCGCGGGAGGGGTCGTGCTCGACCTCGAGCGGCTGCTGCACGACTACGTGGTCTGCCACCAGCTCGACCCCGAGCTCGCCACCAGCGAGGAGGAGCGCGCCTTCGCACGGGCGGTCATGACCCTTCGCCTCGCCGAGCGGGCGCGGCTCTGCCAGGAGGGCCTCCGAGGCCTCACGTCCAAGGACCAGGAGGGTCCGACGCCCACGGACGCCGAGCTCTGGGAGGCCCTGGGAAGGGTCTCGTCCTACCCACCTGAGCGCTCGCCCTTCCTCAGGGAGCACCCCGGAGAGGTGGCACAGGTGGCTGCCGGGGTCTTCTCCCGCCTGGTCCACCACTGCGCCAAGCGGCGCAAGACCGACTTCGTCGACAGCCTGGTGGGACCCGTCCAGGAGCACGCCTACTACCCCTTCGCCGGCGTCCCCCTCGAGGACGCCCCCAAACCGGAGGGCCTGCGCGTGCGCCTCACCGCCGCAGAGACGATCACGCACCGCTTTGGCTGCTGGAAGCTGCGCAAGGACTTCTCGACCAGCGGCAGGAGCCGCGAGCTGGGAAGGATCGTCCGCGGCATCGACCGCCAGATGCGCGACGACTGGGACTTCGACCGGCCCCTCAAGGAACAGCACCTGCCCGCCTACGTCACCGGCATGATCCAGAAGGAGAGCACGCTCGAGCTCGCGCGCGTACGCGAGGAAGAGAGACGGCGGATCAGCTTCGACCTCTCCAAGCTGGGGTCGATCCGCTCCGCCGCCGCCCTCACCCGGGAGGCGCTGCTGGTGGACGAGGAGCGCGAGGGCTACCTCCCCGAGGACTCCCCGCCCACCGCCGAGCCGCCGGTTGCCGCATCTGCCGTGCCAGCCCAGCCAGACGATAGTTGCGTGCCCTGCCCTGCCGACGCGTCTGCCGTTCCGCCCGCTGTGCCGCAGCCCAGCTCGCACGACGAGGCGGAGTCGCCATACGCCAAGGGCGCCGGCGAGCCGGAAGGCGCCGTATCCTCCCCCCTCGGCCTCGACCCGGAGGAGCTCGCCCTTCTCCGCCATCTGCTCGCGAGCGGCACCGCCGCCACTACCCCCGGTTCGCGCAGCGTCGAGATGCTCGCGGACTCCGCCAACGAGAAGCTCTTCGACCTCCTACAAGACAGCGCGATCGAGTTCGACGACCAGGGTCCCCACCTCGTGGAGGACTACATCGAAGACCTGAGAGGAATCCTCGAGCCATGACCGAGCCCAGCGCCAAGCCACGCGTCCCCCGCCGCATCGCGGCCGTGATCGTCAACTCGCTCAAGGGCGGCGTCGTCCCGCGCGTGGGCCTGCCCTACGTGACAGTGGGCCGCGAACGAGAGATCCAGGCCCTCCTCCACGACCTAGAGCTCGTGGCAGACGGGGGCGCCAGCTTCCGCTTCCTGGTGGGGCGCTACGGCAGCGGCAAGAGCTTCCTCCTCCAGACCATCCGCAACCACGCCATGGGCCGGGGCTTCGTCGTCTGCGACGCGGACCTGTCCCCCGAGCGGCGCTTCCAGGGTGGAAACGGCCAGGGCCTCGCCACCTACCGGGAGCTCATCCGCAACCTCAGCACCAAGACGCGTCCCGAAGGAGGGGCCCTCAACCTGATACTCGACCGCTGGGTCACGAACGTCGAGATGCAGGTACGCGCCGAGGAGGGCATCGACCCCGACGACGCGGGCTTCTCGCCTGCCGTGGAGGCGCGGATACTCGCCCTCGTGCAGTCGCTCCAGGAGCTCGTGCACGGCTATGACTTCGCCCGCCTCCTCACGATGTACTGGCGCGCGCACAGGGAGGGGGACGACGCAACCAAGGCCAACGTGACCAGGTGGTTCCGCGGGGAGTACCGCAACAAGACCGAGGCGCGCCAGGAGCTGGGCGTCTCGGTGGCCATAGGCGACGACGACTGGTACGACTACCTCAAGCTCTTCGCAGCCTTCCTCAAGGGGGCCGGCTACCAGGGGCTCGTGGTGTTGGTGGACGAGCTGGTCAACCTCTACAAGATTCCCAACGCCATCAGCCGCCAGTACAACTACGAGAAGATCCTGACCATGTACAACGACACCCTGCAGGGCAAGGCCAGCCATCTGGGCATCATCATGAGCGGCACCCCGCAGACCATCGAGGACCGCCGCCGCGGGCTCTACTCCTACGAGGCGCTGCACTCCCGGCTCACGCAGGGACGCTTCGCCCAGGGGGGCTTCGCGGACATGCTGGCGCCCGTCATAGAGCTCCAGCCCCTCACGCACGAGGAGCTCCTCGTGCTGGTGGAGAAGCTCGCGGACATCCATGCGGGGCTCTTCGGCTACGAGCGCAGGATCTCGCAGGAGGAGCTCATCGCCTTCCTCCAGGCGGAGTTCGGCCGCGTGGGGGCGAGCACCCACCTCACGCCGCGCGAGGTCATTCGTGACTTCGTCGAGCTGCTCGACATCCTGTTCCAGAACCCGCAGATCAAGGTGACGGACCTGCTGGGGAGCGAGCAGTTCCAAGCCCCCGTCGCAACCCCGCAACCGGCGCCGACGCCTCGAGCGGTCATGCCGACGGAGGCAGTGGCGCCGGTCTCCTCCGCGGCGGCGGGACGTGAGCGCGTGTCGCCCGAACAGGCGGCACCACGACAGCAGGACGAGTTCGCAGAGTTCAAGATCTAGGACGGGAGAGGCCTTGGACGTCTTCGACCGCTATGCTCCCTTCATACAGGACTTCATCTACCAGCACGACTGGCAGAGCCTGAGGGCCGTGCAGGTCGCTGCCGCGGAGGCGATCTTCGACAGCGACCAGAACGTCCTCCTCACCGCCTCGACGGCCTCGGGCAAGACGGAAGCGGCCTTCTTCCCCATCCTCACCGAGCTCTGGGAGGACCCGCCCGCGTCGGTGGGCGCCATCTACATAGGACCCCTCAAGGCCCTGATAAACGACCAGTTCATCCGCCTCGAGGACCTCTGCGTCGAGGCGCGGATCCCCGTCTGGCACTGGCACGGCGACGTGTCGCAGTCCCACAAGGCCAAGATGCTCAAGCATCCCTCCGGCATCCTCCAGATCACGCCCGAGTCCCTCGAGGCTATGCTCCTACACCGCCATGCCGCCATCGCACGCACCTTCTGCGACCTGCGCTACGTGGTCATCGACGAGGTCCACTCGCTCCTGCGCGGCGACCGCGGCAACCAGACCCTCTGCTGCATCGAGCGCCTCTCGCGCATCGCGGGCGTGAACCCCCGCCGCATCGGGCTCTCGGCCACCATCGGCGAGCCCGAGGCCACGGGCTCCTACCTCAGCTCGGGCACCGGGCGCGGCTGCCTCATCCCACGCATGGACGCCCCGCGCGAGAGCTGGCGCCTCAGCATGGAGCACTTCTACGTGAGCGGCCCCCAGGCGCCTGACCGCGGCACTGACGGCCTGGGGCACGGCGGGACGTCGGTTGCAAAGGAGCCCGAGCCCAGCTACGAGGTGCCCCTCTCCCTTGCCCAAGGCGAGAGGGTCTCCACCCCCTCGGGCCGGGCCGAGGACGTGGGCGCGAGGGCGCCTCAGGGCCGCGACACCACGTCCGCCAACGACACGGCGCCATTCGCCGCAGATGCGGACGGCCTGCCCCCCGTCCCCGAGCAGCCCGACTGGGAGCCCTCCTCCGACGTCGCCCCCGTCTTCGCCGACCCCGGCCTCGCCTACGTCTTCGAGCACACCCGCAACCGCAAGTGCCTGGTCTTCGCCAACTCCCGCGAGGAGTGCGAGGAGGTCACCACCAGCCTGCGCCAGTACTGCGAGGCCAACGGGGAGGGAGACCGCTTCCTCATCCACCATGGCAACCTCTCGTCCAGCCTCAGGCTCTCGGCCGAGGACCTCATGCGCGACGACGACCTGAGCCTCACCACCGTCACTACCTCGACCCTCGAGCTGGGCATCGACATCGGCCGGCTGGAGCGCGCCTTTCAGATCGACGCGCCGTTCACGGTGAGCTCCTTCCTCCAGCGCATGGGCCGCACGGGACGGCGCGGACAGCCCAGCGAGATGTGGTTCGTCATGCGCGAGGACGAGCCCGAGGCGCGCGCCCTCCTGCCCGAGACCATCCCCTGGAAGCTCCTGCAGGGCATAGCCCTGGTGCAGCTCTACCTCGAGGAGCGCTGGGTCGAGCCACCCAAGCTGGACGGCCTGCCCTACAGCCTCCTCTACCACCAGACCATGGCCACGCTCGCCTCCTCCGGCGAGCTGACGGCCGCCGACCTCGCGCGGCGCGTGCTCACGCTCGCGCCCTTCTGGCGCGTGAGCC
Source organism: Olsenella phocaeensis (assembly GCF_048189965.1). Classification (NCBI taxonomy): domain Bacteria; kingdom Bacillati; phylum Actinomycetota; class Coriobacteriia; order Coriobacteriales; family Atopobiaceae; genus Olsenella; species Olsenella phocaeensis. The sequence goes on from NZ_DBEZHV010000013.1 coordinate 149,221, forward strand.
TCGACGACTACCGCGTCCTCCTCAGGCACCTCCTCGCTATCGACCACCTGCAGGAGACGGAGTCGGGCGGGCTCATCGTGGGAATCACGGGCGAACGCGTGACCAACAACTTCAAGTTCTACGCCACCTTTGCGGAGAACGAGGAGTTCACCGTCCGCAGCGAGTCCCAGGAGCTGGGGACCATCGTGGCGCCGCCGCCCGTGGGCGAGCGCATCGCCATCGCCGGAGCCGTCTGGGTCATCGAGGAGATCGACTACAAGCGCCACCTCATCGAGTGCAGCCGCGTGAAGGGAAAGGTGCCTGCCTACTTCGGGATGTGCGCGGGAGACGTGCACACCCACGTGCTCGAGCGCATACGACAGGCCCTGGGCGAGGAGGACGAGTACCCCTACCTCAGGCGCAACGCCCACGCGCGTCTGCTCCAGGCCCGTCACGTCGCGGCCAACGCACATGTGGACACGGAGCCGCTGGTCAACGTGGGAGGCACCGCCTGGTGCCTCTTCCCCTGGCTGGGGTCCTACGCCTTCCTGGCGCTCGAGCGTTTCATCAGGCTGCGCTGTGCTGACGAGCTGGGGATCAAGGGCCTCGACTCCTCGCGGCCCTACTTCATGCAGTTCACCATGAGGGCCGACGCGAGGCGGTTCTACCAGGTGCTCAAGCGCGAGGCGGCGCGGGGCGTGGACCCCATGGAGCTGGTGTACCCGGGAGAGGTGCCCCGCTTCGACAAATATGACGAGTTCGTCCCCGACGGACTCGTGCGCAAGGGCTTCGCCCTGGGCGTCCTGGACGTGCGGGGCATGCTCGAGCGGGTGCTCTCCTGGCCGGATGGCGCGCTTCTCTCGCCCGCGCCCCTCCCCTAGCGTTCTCTATGCTGATCGCCGGCCCCCCTCGTTCTCTATGCCGACCGCCGGGCCCCACCTCGTTCTCTATGCATTCTCCTGAACTCGCCCCTCCACCAACAGGGCTTTTGCGACTGCGATTTCAGAGAATGGCATAGAGAACGAGGGGGCGGGCAGGCCAGCATGCGCGGGAGCGGACGGGCAGATGGTGGCGCAAGTCGGCCAGACGTGGAAGCGGCGACGTACGGGGCAAGGGGGCGAGAAGGGCTACACTCAGGCTTAGCTGCAGTGTCGCAGCGGTCGCCCCGTCCGGAAGCGCACGGGACGACGTCACCCCAGGACGGGAGGCACCCAGATGTCAGACTTCCTCACGCTCGCTCGCGAACGCTATTCCTGCCGCAAGTTCAGCGACGCCCCGGTGGAGCCCGAGAAGATCGACGCCTTGATCGCTGCTGCGGTCGCCGCCCCCACGGCCGTGGACAAGCAGCCCTGGCATGCCTGGATCATCCAAAGCCCCGACGCTCTCGAGACCGTGCGAGAGAACACCCCCTACGGCTTCAGCGCCCCCCTCATCGTGGCCGTCGGCGCCAAGGAGGACGAGGCGTGGGTGCGCTCCTTCGACGGGCGCAACTTTGCCGACGTGGACGCGAGCATCGTGGCGACGCACATCATGCTCGCCGCGCATTCGCTCGGCCTGGGCAGCACCTGGGTGGGCAAGTTCGACGCCGGAGCGCTGAAGCAGGCCTTCCCGCAGATGCAGGGCTACGACCTCATCGCGCTCTTTCCCCTGGGGTATCCCGCCGACGACGCCGAGCCCGCTCCGCGCCACACGATGCGCAAGTCTGCCGACGAGCTCGTGAGCCGCATCTAGCGGGCGGCAGAAATCAGACAGCCGGCCATCCCCGGCAAGGGCACGGCCGGCGGAGAGGGGCCACACACCATGAGGTCGTTACTCATCAAGGACACCACGCGCGAGGAGCGCATCCAGATCGTCCGGCAGGGGCTGGACTTCTGCGGGGACTCGAGCTGCGAGAGCTGCAGCGGGTGCAGCATGGGCGTGGGCTCCATAGACGCCATGTACCAGCCCTACATCGACGGCGAGATGGAACTCAGCGAGGTCAACATGCGCCACGCGGCCACCCGCTACACCCTCGGCTGAGAACGCAAGGCGAGAGGCGACACGGCCTCAGAGCTTGGCCCAAGCTTGGTCCAAGGACACCGCACGCGAAGAGCGACCACACCAGAAAGGGCCTTGGCGTAGCATCTTCCACCAGGAAGCGAAGATGGGAGACGCATGGACATGGGCGAGAGGCGCCAACGCATGGGGCGGGACAGCTGGGACATACCTGCAGGACATGGCGCGCAGGACGACGGGGTGGCGGACGGACGGGGCGCGGACGCGTACCACAGGGGTTCGGTACTCCTCAGGGGCCAGATGATCCCCGACCGCACCACCACGAGCAGCCTACTCGCGCCAGACGACCCCACCGACTGGATTCGCATGGACCCGTGGCGCGTCATGCGCATAGAGGCGGAGTTCGTCGACGGCTTCGACGCCCTCGCCAGGTTGGGACCGGCCGTGAGCGTCTTTGGGTCGGCACGCACGCCACGTGGATGCCCCAGCTACGACGCCGCGCTCACCATGGGACACCTCCTCGCCGAGCGAGGCGTGGCCGTCATAACGGGCGGTGGGCCAGGCGTGATGGAGGCGGCGAACCGCGGGGCCTCCGAGGCTGGGGGCACGTCCGTGGGGCTGGGCATAGAGCTGCCCGAGGAGCAGGGAATCAATCAGTGGGTCAACCTTGGCATGAGCTTCAGGTACTTCTTCGTGAGGAAGACCATGTTCGTGAAGTACTCGCAGGGCGCGATCATCTGTCCGGGCGGGTTTGGGACCCTCGACGAGGCCTTCGAGCTGCTCACCCTCGTGCAGACCCACAAGGTCGAGCGCACCCCCGTCGTCATGTTCGACCGCGAGTACTGGCAGGGGCTCTTCGAGTGGCTCAGGGGCACCGTCTCTGACTCCGGAAACATCTCGCCCCTCGACCCGTCCCTGGTCAGGCTCACCGACGACCCGGCGGAGGCGGTCGACATCGCCACGAGCGCACTTCCCGGAAAGGGACGTGACGCGTCATGCGAGGACGGCGGGACCTCGAAGTAGGCCACATCCTGCGTCGAGAGAGCCCCGCCCCCCCTCGACGCCAAGAGCGGGACAAGCTGGAGCATGATGGGACATGACGGGGCAAGCTGGGTCATACCGGGACATGCTCCGACATGCTCCGGCAAGCGTTCTCTATGCCATTCTCTGACACCGACCCAGCGCCAACAGGGCTTTTGTAGGCAGGATTTCCGAGAAATGCATAGAGAACCAAGCGACTTCAGGAAGTTGCATAGAGAACGGCGCCCGATCGCGCGCGGCGGCCCCCGCCCTGCCTTGCCCTCCCCCGCCCTGCCCTATACTGTTCATGGACGGTTGCGCCCGTCGCGCGGCGGCAGCCTGCGCCAGAGCACAGCCATCCCAGGAAGAAGCCTACCGTCCAGTAGACGAGGAGCACCCATGAGCGTCGAAAAGTCACCCCAGGACACCTGCGTCCTCGTCACCGGAGGCGCCGGCTTCATCGGCAGCCACACCGTGGTCGAGCTGCTCCAGGGCGGCTACCAGGTGGTCATCGTGGACGACCTCAGCAATGCCTCCGAGAAGGTGCTCGACCGCATCGACCAAATCGTGGGAGAGGAGGCGTCGGCAAGGCTCTCGTTCTACCGCGCCGACGTGAACGACCGCGACGCCATCGAGGCCATCTTCGACGACAACGACATAGACCGCGTCATCCACTTCGCCGGCTTCAAGGCCGTGGGCGAGTCCGTCTCGAAGCCCATCGAGTACTACAGCAACAACCTGGGCAACACCCTGACCCTGGTGGACGTCATGCGCGAGCACGGCTGCAAGTCCATCATCTTCAGCAGCTCGGCCACCGTCTACGGCGATCCCGACAGCCTGCCCATCACCGAGGCCAGCCCCAAGAAGGCCTGCACCAACCCCTATGGCTGGACCAAGTGGATGATCGAGCAGATCCTCTGCGACCTCCACACCGCCGACCCCGAGTGGAACGTCGTCCTCCTGCGCTACTTCAACCCCATCGGTGCCCACCCCTCCGGACTCATGGGAGAGTACCCCAAGGGCATCCCCAACAACCTCCTGCCCTACGTGGCACAGGTGGCCGTGGGCAAGCGCGAGGTCGTCCACGTCTACGGCAACGACTATGACACCCCCGACGGCACCGGCGTGCGCGACTACATCCACGTGATGGACCTCGCCTCCGGCCACGCCGCCGCACTGGCGTGGATGGACGGCCGCACGGGCGTCGAGGTCTTCAACCTGGGCACCGGTCGGGGAACCTCCGTGCTCCAGATCATCAGGGCCTTCTCCGCTGCCTGCGGACGCGAGCTCCCCTACCAGATCGACCCGCGCCGCCCCGGCGACGTCACGGCCAACTATGCGGACTGCGCCAAGGCCAGGGAGCTCATGGGCTGGGAGGCCAAGTACGACATCGACGACATGTGCCGCGACTCCTGGAACTGGCAGTCGCACAACCCCGACGGCTACGAGGACTAGGCGGCCCCATGCCTGACGGTCAGCTCTTCAGGGACTACCTGGCGCGGGTGCTTCCCCTCGTCGAGGGCTATCTTGCGAAGGTGGAGCCCCACGACCACGATGCGGCGTCGCATGGCCCCGAGCTGGAGCGCTACCTCTACGCTCCCTACGCGCACTTCACGCGGGCGGGCGGCAAGCGTACGCGCCCCGCGCTCTGCCTCCTGGGAGCAGAGGCCGTGGGCGGTAGAGCCGAGGCGGCACTGCCCGTCGCAGCCGCCATCGAGCACTTCCAGAGCGCGGCCCTCATCCACGACGACATCGCGGACGAGGGAGAGACGCGCCGCGGCGAGCCCTGCACCTACCTCAGCGAGGGGACGGGCCCCGCCATCAACATGGGCGACCTGGGCATCGTGACCACCTTCCGCCTCGTCCTGGCAGACGCGTCGCTGGATGCGGCGACGAGGCTCCGCCTCCTGGGCGAGCTCGCGGACATGGAGCTCAGGACCGTCGAGGGGCAGGCGCTCGACCTGGGCTGGGTCCGCGACGGGCGCTGGGACGTGAGCTCCGAGGATTACCTGCGCATGGCGACGCTCAAGACCGCGCACTACTCCGCCGCCGTTCCCCTGGCCGCCGGCGCCATCTGCAGCGGCGGAAGCGGGCGCCAGGTCGAGGCCCTGCGCGCCTTCGGCATGGACGCGGGCCTGGCCTTCCAGATCCAGGACGACCTGCTCAACCTGGTGGGAGACGCAGACGCCCAGGGCAAGGACTTCAGGAGCGACGTCACCGAGGGCAAGCGCACCCTGGTCGCCACCTGGGCCCTCGAGCACCTGGAAGGCGGCAGGCGAGAGGAGCTCCGCAGCCTGCTCGACGCCCATGCCACGGACGAGGCGTCTCTCGCCCGCGCGGTCCTCCTCATGGACGGGGCGGGGGCCATCGAGCATGCCCGCTCGGTCGCGCGCGAGCTCTCGTCCAGGGCGAAGGGGCACATCGAGGGCGTCGGCCTCGAGGACGGCCCGTACGAGACGCTCCTCTCCATGGCAGACTTCTTCGTGGAGCGCCAGGGATAGCACGTAGCATTTGACACGCATCAGGCCTTGCGCCACATGCCCCAGGGCCTTCGCAACGGGAGAGACGCATGGAAGCTATACGTGAGGGCGCGAGCGGCGCCGCGGTGGAGGACATCCAGGAGCGCCTGGGAAGACTGGGCTACGAGGTGGAAGCCGCCGAGCTCGACGGCCATGCCTTCGGACCGACCACCGCGACCGCCGTGGCCAAGTTCCGGCTCGACCACCAGCTGCCCCTGGGCGGCGAGGTGGATTCCGCGACCTGGGCGGCCCTCGTCGACGCAGGCTACTCCATGGGCGACCGCACCCTCTACCTCCGCCTCCCCAACTTCCACGGCAGCGACGTGCTGGCCCTGCAGCACTGCCTCAACATCCTGGGCTTCTCCTGCGGCGAGCCCGACGGCTGCTTCGGCGTCTACACCGAGAGCGCGGTGAAGCAGTTCCAGGAGAGCCAAGGCATGCTGGCGGACGGCATGGCCTTCCAGGACACCTTCGACGCCATCGAGCGCCTGCACCACGTGTGGAGCGGCAAGCCCGCCTCGGGCCCGCACCCCATGGGCGGCATGGGCTTCGCCCGGGCCGCCGGGGTGCTCGAGAGCACGCAGCTCTCCATCACCGCCGAAGACCCCATCAGCCGCAACGTGGCGGGTCGCATCTGGAACCTGGCAAGCGCCACGAGCGAGAAGAGCGGCCTCGACCTCATCGAGAGCCCCCTTGCCGCGCGCGAGGGGGACCGTGCGGTGCTGGTGCTGGCCTCCACCCCCCTGCCCGAGGGCAGCAAGATGGCCAACCTCTCGACCGACGACGTCGACTCCCTGCCCCAGCGCCTGCGCACCACCTGCGAGAGCTCTCGCGAGGAGGTCCCCGTGGTGCGCCTGGAGCTTCCCCTGGGCCTTGACTACGACGGCACCTTCACCACGGGGGACGCGCAGACCTTCGCGGTCATGCTACTCGACGCCATCTGCGCCGCCTTCGACCTGTAGGCCGCGGGGCCCAGAGAGCTGGCGGAACACGCGGGGCCGACCTGGCTGGCAGCTGGCGCTAGTCCCAGACGGGGCAGGTCAGCACGAAGGCCTTCGTGAGGCTGCCGTAGGGCTGCTCCAGGCGGATGGAGAAGCCATGCAGCTCCGCGATGCGCCTGACTATGTAGAGCCCCAGGCCGCTCCCCTCGCCGCGCCGCGCCTCGTCCCCGCGCGAGAAGGGCTCGAAGAGGCGGTCGACGTCGCCCTCCATGGGAAGGCCGGTGTCCCCCACGACGACCTCGGCCACGCCGGCGCGTCGCACGAGCCCGACGCGGACGGTCGTGCCCGCGGGGCAGTGCCTCACGGAGTTGGCTATGAGGTTGGCCACGACCCTGCCCAGCTGGACGTCGTCCGCCAGGACCTCCAGGGGCTGCTCGCTCACGTCCACCTCGAGGGTCATACCGGCGGACTCGACGTCAGTGTAGGCCGCAGCCGCCTCCCTCAGCACAAGCTGCGGCAGGTCACAGGGCTTCCGCTCGAGCCTGAAGGCATCGCTCTCGAGCCGCGTGAAGTCAAACAGGGCATCGGTGAGCCTTCCGAGGCGCTCCGCCTTGGCGCGAATGGCGGCGAGGTAGCGCCTCTGGTCGGCCGCGTCGTCGACCAGGCCATCCCCCAGCGCCTGGGCAAGCGAGAGGATGCTCATCACCGGGGTCCTGAGGTCATGCGCCATGTCCGTCACCAGGAGGTTCCTCCTGGCATAGAGGCGCTCGCGCTCCCGGTCGCGCTCCTCCTGGACCTGGGCGACCCTGCGCTCCACCATCCGTGCGAAGAGCATGGCGCCCACCGCGGGCGGCAGGACGAGCAGCGCCATCCCGAACGCCAGGACCCCCAGGCCGTACAGGGCCCCCGGGATGTACGCGAGCCCGCTGAGCGCGAACCGCTCCAGCGCCAGGGGCACCAGCGTCCCGAGGGCGAGGGGCTGCAGCAGCGCCTCCATGGCCGCGACGAGCACGGCCACCAGGAGGAAGCGACGGACCAGGAACGCGTCCAGTCGGCCCC